>JANLTA010000064.1:0-6669 GCA_031362705.1 Gemmataceae bacterium
ACCAGCGACGCTTCTTTTCGGCCAAGTCGAAGTAGTCGCGGAAATGCCGGTAGATTGCCGACAACATTTCGGGCGATTCCGTCGGAATTGTCGCAGACATTGAAGGAGCCGTCCTTGCCCTTTTTCGGGGACGTGCGAACAAACTAATCATGCTGTGATAGCGACTACGTGACTGGAAAGCGAGAATTACTTTTTATCGCAGGATGAGACTTGCCGGACTATCGCACACAAATCGCCCGGATTAACAGGCGAATTCAGCGACATTATTTTTAGCTACTTTGGTCCCACGCTGCCGCCGATTGTCGGTTTCTCAGGACGCGCTTCACTATCAACTTTGCCGCCAGTGATGCGCGGGCCGGATTGCGCATCACTCTTTTTGGCACCGCCGCAACCCAAAAAGCACGCCATTGCTACCGCAGGGAACACAAGGGACACAATCGTCTTCATGTTGATGACTCCACTCGTCAATTAATCGACGCCATCGAAAGTCACGCCGTCGTTCATACCGCTTACGGCTCGCAATACAGCGTACGCACTGTTGTTATACCGATCCAGCCCGGTGAGTTGACGTACCGAACCATCGGCGTAGGCAAACTGAATGAGATTGGGGTGCTTGCTGGCGAATTGTGCCCAGTCGTTTGCTCCACCGAATTGCTGGTCGCCGATGCCGAAGCTGGTATAGGTTGGCCCAATGGCCCACGAATATGCGGTCCACGTGGAGGGATTCGGGATGGGCGTTGGCGAGCCGGGCCATGGTATTTGGTTGAACGGATCGCCGCCCCCGGACGCCTCGCCAAAGAACAATGTATAGCTGGTGCCATCAAGGATGTTGCTGATGCGCTCCTTGGATTTCCAATAGAATGGGCCGCGAAACCGGTAACGGATACCGAGATCGGTCCGCCAGTCACCGCCGTTTGCTAAATAGTTACAGCGTCCAAAGGCACGTCGCGATCCAGTGCCGGTGTCGTAATAGATGGTCTGACTGCCGGACGGTGGTGGGTTGATACCACTGGGAAAATCTACGCCGCTGACTCCGCAATAAATGGCCACTCCGACCGGGCCATTGTTACTGGGCGGCGCGGACGGGCACAGGAATGTCCGAATATCGCCTTCAGCGCCGTACCGAGCCGGCGGTCGGGGAATCGTCGCCGAGCCGACTGTCGGGTTATTGGTTGGGCTGTAAAACCAAAGACCTGCATTCTTGTCGTACAGCGAAAACTGTGGGCCTTGCTCCAGAAATGGCAGCATGAACACCAATGGGCCGGAAGAGTGTATGTCCATGCCGGCAGGTAGGAAGCCATTGGATGATTCAAATGCGTGGGCGGCCAAGGCGATTTGCTTGAGGTTGTTTTGGCACGACATTCGCGCGGCAGCCTCGCGGATCTTCTGCACGGCCGGCAGCAACAAGCCGATGAGAATGGCGATGATGGCTATGACCACCAACAACTCGATGAGCGTGAATGCAGATCGGCGCTGAGTGTGCATAGTGGCACCTCCCAACAGTATGGCGGCAAAGCGAGACCAATGCGCAATCGAATCGGGTGCAGCGAGAACACCCCGCCCCGCACAGGATGCGGGGACAAAATCATTATACACGAATTAGTGGCAACCGGTGAGCCTATTCCGGATACAGGGTTGTACTCAAATACCGCTCGCCCAGGTCGGGGAGAATGACCACGATGAGCTTGCCGGCATTTTCCGGTCGTTTAGCCACCTGGATTGCCGCCCACGCGGCGGAACCGCAACTGATGCCGACGAGCCAGCCTTCATCGCGGGCCAGTTGTCGAGCCGTCGCGAATGAATCTTCGTCGGCCACCTGCACTACTTCGTCAATCAGGTCCATGCGCAACACGTCTGGAATGAACCCGGCGCCGATGCCCTGAATGCGATGCCGGCCAGGTTGCAACGTCTCACCTCGTTTGCGCTGACTAATGACTGGACTCAGCACCGGCTCTACGGCCACCACACGCACCGACGGTTTGCGTTGCTTGAACACATCGGCACATCCAGTAATTGTTCCGCCGGTGCCGACACCCGCTACGAAAACATCGATCTTTCCATCGGTATCTCGCCAAATCTCCTCAGCTGTTGTCCGGCGATGCATCTCCGGGTTGGCCGGGTTCTTGAATTGTTCCGTCAGGTGCGCTTTGGGTTCACCACCCATTTCCCGATACAATTCGTCGGCCTTGGCCACCGCACCGCTCATTCCCTTCTCGCCCGGTGTCAACACGATCTCTGCGCCAAACGCCTTGAGCAGCCGCCGGCGTTCCAGCGACATCGTCTCCGGCATAGTCACCATCAACTTGTAGCCACGAGCTGCACAGGTAAACGCCAGGCCGATACCGGTGTTGCCACTGGTGGCTTCGATGATCGTAGTGCCCGGGGTTATTTTTCCAGCACGTTCGCCAGCGTCAATCAGGGCGACGCCGAGTCGATCCTTGACGCTCCACGTGGGATTGTTGCTTTCCAGCTTGCAAACAATTGTCGCACCGACGCCGCCATGGGATTTGTTCATCCGCACCAGCGGCGTATGCCCAACGCACTGCGTGATGTCATCGTAAATTCGGCCACGAAACGGTAATGGGTCGGGCATGATTCGCCTCTCCTTTTTGCCACTCGTCGATTCTCGGGAATGGTAGAAGAATGAGCCGTTGTTCGCAAGACGCTTGCGGGTGGCCCCATCGAACGGCTACGATAACCGCATGATGCCACTCATGTTTGCCATGTTCATCGCCGTTACACCCGCCGAGGATTTCGAGCGGATCAAACCCGTGTTCGCTCAGCACTGTTTCAAATGCCACGAAGGTGAGAAGCCGAAGGCAGGGTTGGACTTGTCCACGGCAGCCAAGGTGCTGGAAGGGTCGCGCTCGGGACCAATAGTCACGGCAGGCAACGCCGATGGGTCACTGTTGGTGCATGTCTTGGCGGCCGGGCATGAAACGCACATGCCGCCGGACGTGCAGTTGGCCAAGGGTGACATCGACAAGATAGCCGAATGGGTCAAGGGATTGCCGAAGCAAGCGGTCGCAACGCGAAAGGAAATGCAAGTCACGGCGAAGGACCGCGAGCATTGGGCGTTTCGGCCCGTGGAGGCACCCGCGACGACATCCTCCAATCCGATTGATGAGTTGATCTCCATCAAGTTGAAAGACAAAGGCTTGGCATTGAGCCAGCCTGCCGAGCGGCGTGTGCTGGCTCGGAGGCTATGGTTTGATCTCATTGGCTTGCCCCCGACACCGGAGGAGATTGAGACCTTTGTCGCCGATACATCACCGGAAGCCTATGTGAAGTTGGTGGACAAATTGCTGGCAAGCCCGCACTACGGCGAACGCTGGGCGCGGCACTGGCTCGATTTAGCCCGCTTTGCCGACGCGGAAGGCGAGAATCCACGCGAACAAGTCCCGGCTAGCGCACATTTCTACCGCGACTACGTCATCAACAGCTTCAATGCTGACAAACCGTACGACCGCTTCCTGATGGAGCAACTGGCCGGCGATTTAATGTCGCCCAATGATCGCGAGGCATTGATTGCAACGGCGTTCTTACGACTCAGTCCGGCATCTGGAGCGCAAGGCGATAAGGCTCGATACGACGAATTGGACGACATGGTGGCGACCACGTCTTCGGTGTTTCTTGGCTTGACGGTGGGCTGCGCCCGCTGCCACGATCACAAGACCGACCCCATTCCGCAGCGTGACTATTATCGCATGACGGCCGTGTTTGCCGGCACGGAACGCAAGGCATTGCCGGTGCCTACCGCCGAGGCCAAGGTTGCCGACGAGGCCGCCGAGAAGAAACGGCAAACCGAATTGGTAGAATTAAGGACGCAAATCGAAGAGTTGGAAAAGCCGGTGCGCGATCAGCGGGAACCGGATGAGACGCCGCCGCCGGATTTCGTCGGGCCGCCGTCGCCTTCCATGTTCTCCAAGTTCCGCGAGCGCGAGTTGGAGCGGCTCCGCACCAAGCTGCGCGAAGGCGAAAGCGAACAACCGCGCATCGCCACCGCGCCGGCCGTGGGTGAGAAAGACGATCCGCCAAAAGCCCATTTGCTGTTGCGCGGCGATCCGCGCAGCGTCAGCGATGAAGTGACACCCGGCGCTTTGATGGTGCTATCATCCGACGGCGGTAGCCTGGCCGCCGATCAGCGCCGGCTGGCCCTGGCTCGTTGGATGGCCACGCCGACGCATCCGCTCACTGCACGTGTGATGGCCAATCGTTTGTGGCACTACCATTTTGGCCGCGGGTTTGTGGACACCACGTCGAACTTTGGCCCAGCCGGGGCGAAACCCACTCATCCCGAATTGCTCGACTGGCTCGCCGCCGAGTTTGTTCGCTCCGGATGGAGCGTCAAGCACATGCACCGGTTAATCGTCACGTCGGCCACTTATCAACAATCATCCGCCGAGTCATCCGACCATAAGAAACTCGACCCCGACAATCACTTATGGTCGCGCTTCCCGCGCCGGCGTTTGGAAGCTGAAGCGATCCGCGATGCGATCTTAATGACGAGTGGTCGGCTCAATCCCGTGATGTTCGGCCCCGGAGCGCGTGCCCGACCCGGAGATGCCGCGCTGGCACCCGAAGCCGCTAGATCGCCGCTTGCCGTGCGCGAGGGGCCGCAACAAGCGAGGCGGAGCGTCTATCTCTCCGTGAGTCGTTCCGCGCCATCGGTGCTGCTGGAGAGCTTCGATCAGCCCGCCCCTGCCTGCCCCTGCGATCAGCGCCGCAGCACAACGGTAGCCCCGCAAGCATTGCTTCTGCTCAATGCTCCATTCATCATCGAACAAGCCGACTATCTGGCCCGCCGGGTGAAAACCGACGCCGGCACCGACCCCGCCGCTCAGGTAGACCGTCTCTATCGCATGACGCTCGGCCGCCCGCCCAAAGACAGCGAGAAAGAAAAAGCCATCAAATTCCTCAACGACCCCGCAGTGAAGTTACGCCCCGGCCGTCGCCCCGGAGCCGATGATCCGGGCGCCTTGGCTGATCTAGCTCACGTCATTTACAATTTGAACGAGTTTGTGTGGGTGGATTAAGAAGGCAAGCGGGAAGGTATAAGTCTGCAACAAAAACCGGCCGCGGATGTTATATCCGCGGCCGGTCGGGATTGCATTACAAATCCACTCGATCAAATCGAGCCGCCGAAGCGGAGGCGGAACTGGATGAAGTCGGTCAGTGCTACAGTACCGCTGCCGTCGAAATCGAAGATCAAGCTGGTACCGCCGTTCGCTAGCCGAAACTGGATGAAGTCGGTGGTCGCGACCGCGCCGTCGGCATTGAAATCGCCGAAGATTCGGAAGATCTTGGCAAGATCGAGCGGCGCCGGGGCGGCCGACTGATCGAAGATGAAGTCATCGCCGCCAAGCCCGTTACCATCGCCGTCCAGGCCGCCGCCGGTAAACTGAGCGGCCAGGGCGTGCAATTCATAGCGTCCGTCAGCCAACGATTTGAAGTCCGCGGTACCGCCAAAGTTGTCCAATGTGACGACCGTGCCGCCGCCGCTTACCGTGGCATTGAAGCTGACGATGCCACCAGGACAATCCGCTTCAGGCGAAGGCCGGACGGCGCGTCACGCAGTCAACAACATCGCCCTGGAATGGCGCAACCCAAATAAAATCCAGCCGCACGCACGCACCAAGATGTGTCGCGTGCAGCGGAAAACGCCGGAGAATTTGTGTGGCGGGAAAGCATTCTTGGTAAAATATCGGCTTATTGATGCAAAATTGTTTATTATTAAATTCAATGAATTATAACAGAATGCTCATTTTGAACTTCGCTCGCGACACACGTCTCTGCGCCTACGCCTTCATCACCGTGATGAGTGTTTTTTCAGCCGCCAGTCATGCCGGGCCGGCCGAAGACACCAAGGATGCGGCACGTTTATATCAGCAAGGCAAAACAGAACAGGCACTGGTAAAAGTCAATGGTGCGCTTGCCCAGCAGCCGAAAGATGCACAGGGGCGTTTTCTGAAGGGCCTGATTTTCACTGAGCAGAAAAAAACTGCCGACGCGATCCAGATTTTTTCCGGTCTGACGGAAGATTATCCGGAACTTCCTGAGCCGTACAACAATCTTGCCGTGCTATACGCGAGCCAGGGCAACTACGACAAGGCTAAAGCCGCGCTGGAACTGGCGATTCACACCCACCCGAGCTACTCAACCGCCTACGAAAACCTCGGGGATATTTATGCCCAGCTCGCACGCCGCTCATACGACAAGGTATTGCAACTCGACAAAAGCAATACATCGGCGCAAAGCAAATTGGCCATGGTCAAGGATTTGTTTACGCCGCCGGCCAAATCGGTACCGATCGTAACAGCGGTCGTCGACACGGCAAAAGTGGCAAGTCAGGCACCGGCAAGTGTCGCGGCCAAGACGGAAGCTTCCAGAACAAGTCCCGCACCTGTGGCACCAAAAGTCGACGCAGCGAAAATTGACCCGCCGAAAGCCGCTTCCGCCGCGGCAAAACCGGAAGCGCAATTGACCGCAGCCGTTCAATCCTGGGCCAAGGCTTGGGCGGCCAAGGATGTCGCCGGATATCTTGCTTCATATGCACCCGACTTCGAGACACCCGACGGAATGGCGCGACCAGCATGGGAAGCGATGCGCAAGGAGCGGATCGCACGTCCGAAGTCAATCTCCGTGAGCGTCAGCATTTCGAAAATCTCG
>JANLTA010000099.1:0-5139 GCA_031362705.1 Gemmataceae bacterium
AAGGAGCATCTGTCATGTCGAGTCGTAGAAGCCGAAGTGCCTTCACGCTCATCGAGCTGCTGGTGGTCATGGCCATCATCGCCACGCTCATGGGCCTGCTGCTGCCCGCCGTGCAAAAAGTCCGCGAAGCCGCGTATCGCACTGAGTGTTCGAACAACCTGCGGCAGTTGGTATTGGCTTGTGCAAGCTACTCCAACTCAACCAACTATTTGCCTACTGGTGGCATCTCGACAGCTTATTCGTCGCCTGCGAACTTCGCGCGAACTTTTGCCGCAGCAAGCGGCAGTTCGGTCGTGCTCGGCGGCAAACTGCAAAACTGGGGATGGGCGTACCAGATATTGCCATTCATCGAACAAGAGAACCTTTACAATGTTTCCGTAGTAACAAGCGGTTTGCCTGCGGACGAGTTTATTCAACGCAACACACCTAGACAGTTCACATGTCCCTCGCGCCGAATTGCTCCGCAGCAACTTCAGATTTCACACACGGACTTTGCTGGCAATGCCGGGGTCTACAACGGCAATAGCCCTATCAGCCAAGCGAATATGCCAATGAACGGCGTGTTCGCCTCCGGTGGCACCGCAGTGAAAGTAACCGATCTGAAAAACGGTTCTTCAAACACTGTCATGATCGCAGAGAAATACGTAGCCTCAGAACTCTACGATCCCGGTCTTACTGTCATGTCTACGGCCATTGGCGAACCGGATGGCCCGATATTTGGTCCATTCTTGTTCTCAAATTTAAGGGCAGTTGCCGTCGACCCGGCCAATTCATTCTTAAATAAGACCGGCTCCAGTCCCTATCCGGACCGGCGTTCCAACCCTGCTCCGGCGGGTTACAACAACATGGTGTCCGGAGTTCCAGAATATGGCTGGGCATTTGGAGCATCGCACCCCGTATCGATGAATGTCGCGATGGCGGATGGTTCGATTAAGCGCGTCCTCTATGGTGCGCCCAACTTCGGGAGAGCGTGTTCAATTCGGAACACCGAGGTCAACACCGGCATTGATGATTAGTGCTAGCGGATTTGACAAACAAACGCGGCCCGCCGGACACCCCGGCGGGCCGTTTTCGTTTGGGGTTAGCTTTGGACCAACAGTTTATCGGACCCCGCCACAACGACTTACGATTTCATTCTCATCCGGTTACGTCATTCTCATCCGGTTACTTGATTCTCTCCGTGGGGTGGCAGTAACACCGTGAGAACATTCGCTTATCAGTTCCCGTTGGACTGATTCACTCCGCCGGTTCCAGCATCGTGGTCAACCCGCGTCGTGCCAGCAAGTCGGCGACGAACTCGGCTTTCTCCAGGTGCGTCACGCACACCTCGGCGCGGCCATCGTAGTGGGCTTGCCACATTCGGTGCATCGCTTCTTCACGGGCCAGCCGGGTCAGGTCCATAATCGCGCGGACCACGTCCATGAGCTTCATGTCGGGCTTGCCGAGAATAACGACGCGGAATTGAGGCAGTTGAAACGGCCGGACGTTCGCGGAATAGCAAGGCCGATGTGTTGGCGGATGGCCGCTCATAGAGCACCTCCACCTACAGCTTACCACGATGGGCAACGGCCACGACCACCGGTGACCTACCAATTCAGTACAACCGGTGCCGGATTTGCGGGATTTGAGGCTGGCTGTCAGCACTCCGCGTCGCTATACAGATGCGGCCCAAAGGGCCGACCTCCCTTAGCCCAGCCCATCGGGCTGGGTGTAAGCGACATCTCAACTGCGGCCTGAATGGCCGCGATTCGGCGACCCGAGAATTTATAGTGCGGTCTTTCAGACCGCTTCTTATCATTGCAACGTTCCCAGCCCGATGGGCTGGGCTAAGGAAGATCGACCCTTCGGGCCGCCATGCGAATGTCCAATTAGTGGCCAAAATGCCTCAATACCAGTATCCACAAACCTAAGCCACACAGCAATCTGCACCGCAAGTTGCGTCCACGCCAGAGGTATGAGACGATGGTCGAACGTCGGCAAGAACTGAATCGACGCTTTCAACGCAAGAAGAAGCTCACCAAGCTGAAGACGCGCCTGGCCGCCGCCAAGGACGACAAGACACGCGAGCTGGTGCTCGGCAAGATTCACATCATCAGCCCATTCTGGAAAGAAGCGGCAACGAACGCGACGGAGACGAAAACGAAAACCAAGGCGAAGAAGTAGTCGCGCCGCGCCGATCTTCGAGCAAATCACCGACACATGAACCCATCGCTGGGCTGGCCGGTCTCTCCATTGGACCGCCCGGCACGGCTTGTATAATCCCCTTTTGTACACCGACCGGACGAAAACGAGACACTCCTCATGCCAGGATTTCGGCGAACGCACACCTGTGGCGAACTGCGCGACACTCATGCCGGGACCACCGTCACGCTAAACGGTTGGGTCCACACCTGGCGCGACCACGGCCAATTCGTTTTTGTGGATCTGCGTGACCGCTACGGTCTGACACAAGTGGTGTTCGAGGTCAACCGCGACAAAGCGCTGTTTGAAATGGCCCGTGAGCTACGCGCCGAGTTCTGCGTCGCGATCCGCGGTGAAGTCGGCAAGCGACTCACTGGCAAGACTCGCGCCGACTTGCCCACCGGTATGATCGAAGTGCAGGCGACTGAACTGATCATCCTCAACCGCTGCCCTACGCCGCCATTCGAGATTGCCGAGTTGCCCGGCACCGAATTGGCTAATGAAGACCTGCGGCTGCAATACCGCTACCTCGACTTGCGCCGTTCCTCCGCACAGAGACTGCTGATTCTGCGCCACCAGTTGATCCGCGCTATCCGCGAGTATCTATCGGCCGACGGCTTCCTGGAAATCGAGACGCCGTTCCTCGGCCGCTCCACACCCGAAGGCGCCCGCGACTATTTGGTACCCAGTCGCGTGCATACCGGTTCGTGGTACGCCCTGCCGCAGTCGCCGCAGTTGTACAAGCAACTGTTGATGGTCGCTGGCTATGACAAGTATTTCCAAATCGCACGCTGCATGCGCGACGAAGACTTGCGTGCCGACCGGCAACCCGAATTTACGCAGCTCGACTTTGAGATGTCATTCGTCGAACAGGACGATGTGTTATCAACCATCGAACGCCTGATGGCCTCGATCCTCAAGACTTGCGTCAATTACGATCTCAAGCTGCCGATCCCGCGGCTGGGTTACGACGATGTAATGCTGCGCTATGGCTCCGATAAACCGGACCTGCGCTTCGGCCTCGAGATCGTCGAGTGCAGCGACCTGGCGGCCGGCACGGAGTTTCAAGTATTCAAGAATGCCGTTGCTGGTGGCGGCAAAGTACGCGCCATCAACGCCAAGGGTGCCGTCAGCAAGTTCTCGCGCAAACAGATCGACGAACTGGGCGAGTACGTCAAACAATTCAACGCCAAAGGCCTGGCCTGGATCAAAGTCGAGGGTGACAAGTTTACGTCGCCAATCGAAAAGTTCCTGCCCGCCGCCTCCCAAGCTGCGATTCGTGAGCGCCTGGGTGCCGCTGACGGCGACTTGCTCCTTTTCGTCGCTGATACGGAAGACATCGCCGCCCAATCATTGGGCGCGTTGCGTAGCGAACTCGCGCGCAAGCTGAACCTCATCGATCCCACCAAGCCGAACTTTCAGGTGGCGTGGATATTGGACTTCCCGAACTTCATGTTCGATTCAGAAGAAAAGCGTTGGGTGTCGAACCATCACCCATTCACCGCGCCGGCCGACGCCGACCTGGCCAACCTGGAGGCCGACCCGGGCAAGGTGAAGGCGAAAGCCTATGACCTGGTCATCAACGGCTACGAAGCCGGCGGCGGCAGCATCCGTATCCACAACCCCGAAGTGCAATCGCGCGTTTTCGCTGTACTAGGCCTGAAACCCGAAGAAGCCCGCGAGAAGTTCGGCTTCCTCCTGGACGCGCTGAAGTTCGGTGCCCCCCCCCACGGCGGCATCGCGCTCGGATTGGATCGCCTCACGATGATCCTCGGCGGCACCAGCAACATCCGCGACGTGATCGCGTTCCCGAAGAACAAGCAAGCTCGCGACCTGATGACCGGCGCACCGGCCGCGGTGGAGAAGAAGCAATTGAAAGAGTTGGGCATCGGATAGTGCCTTTGTGAGCCCGACGCGCAAGCAAGGTTATGAAATACCCTTGCTTGCGCGTCGGGCTCACAAGATTTAGCGGAGCGCGATCAGCGACATGGCCAACGAATCGAACAAAACCTGGGGCGGCCGATTCGCCGGTGCCACGGACCGTCGAGTAGAAACTTTCACCGAGTCCATCTCATACGACAGGCGCTTATACCGCCACGATTGTCGCGCAAGCCAAGCCCACGCCCGCATGTTGGCCAAAGTCGGTTTGCTGACTGCCGATGAATCACAACGCATTTGCGGATGTCTCGACGCCATCATCACCCGTATTGAAGCTGGCCAATTCATATTCGACACCGCACTTGAAGATATTCACACCCACATCGAAAAAGCACTGATACATGAACTTGGCGATTTGGGCCGCAAGTTGCACACGGCACGCAGTCGCAACGATCAGGTGGTCACCGATGTCAAGCTCTGGGTGCGCGATGGCATCGATGAGTTGGAATCGTTGCTCAAAGACCTGCAAACCGCCTTTGTCGAGGCGGCCGAGCGCGAACGGGGCGTGATTCTACCGGGATACACGCATTTGCAACGCGCTCAGCCCGTGCTGGCATCGCATTATTTTCTGGCCTACGTGGAAAAGTTCCAGCGCGACCGCGAGCGCTTCCGCGATGGCCGCAGCCGGCTCAACATGCTGCCGCTCGGCGCGGCGGCATTGGCCGGCACGTCGCTGCCGATTGACCGCGAGGCCGTTGCAGTTGATCTTGGTTTCGCCGGCGTCGCCCGCAATAGCCTCGACATCTCCAGCGATCGCGATTTTCTTCTTGAATACGTCTTTGATCTGGCAATGGTGTCGTTGCACCTCAGCGGCTGGGCCGAGGAGTGGATCATCTGGTCCACCACGGAGTTTCGCTTCCTCGAACTGCCCGACGAGTTCTGCACTGGCTCGTCCATCATGCCGCACAAGAAAAACCCGGACGTGCTGGAGTTGATTCGTGGCAAGTCGGCCCGGGCCGTGGCGGCACTCAATGGTTTGATGATTCTCGTGAAGGGTCTGCCGCTGGCGTACAACCGCGA
>JANLTA010000159.1:0-7351 GCA_031362705.1 Gemmataceae bacterium
CGACAAACAGTTGCCGCCCGGCCGTTGGATGCTGGGCGGTGATTGGGACCATGATCGAGCGTTTGCCGGCCGGCTGCCGACAGCGGCTGACATTGATCAACATGTGTCGGATCGGCCCGTGTTCATTCGTCGCTACGATGGCCACATGGCGCTTGTAAACACCAAGGCGCTGCAAATGGCCGGCATCACGGCTGATACGAAAGATCCTTCCGGCGGCGTGATCTATCGCGATCCGAAAACCAATCAACCGACGGGACTTCTGCGCGATAATGCGATGGAATTGGTGGACAAGTTGGTGCCGCCGCCGACGGAGGAAGAGGTGACATCTGGCGTGGCGGCGGCACTCGCCGAGATTCGTAAGAACGGCATCACCAGTGCTGCCGACATGGATGGCAGCGATGGTGCGACAAGGCGGCAGCTATTCCGCTTGTACCAACGGATGTCGCGTGCGGGCCAACTGACATGCCGCGTGGAACTGCGTTGGCCCATTTCCGAATGGGAGCAGCTGGCCCGCATGGCGGTCGAGGCCGACTTTGGCAACGACTACCTCCGCGTTGGTGGCGTCAAAGGTTTCATGGATGGATCGCTCGGCTCCAGCACCGCCAAGATGTTCGAACCGTATGTCAACGAACCGGGCAGCACGGGCGTCTTCGTGACTCCGCGCGAACGGATGCGGGCACTGGTGGATCAGGCCGATCGGGCCGGCCTCTCAGTTTGCGTTCACGCCATCGGCGACGAAGCGAATGCGACGCTGCTCGACATCTTTACGGAGGTTGGCAAAACGAACGGCAACCGTGATCGCCGCTTTCGCATTGAACATGCTCAGCATCTGCGACCGGCTGACATCGCGCGCTTTGCCGAAGTCGGCGTTGTGGCATCGATGCAGCCATATCATGTCGCCGACGATGGCCGCTGGGCCGAGGGGCGAATTGGCTCCGAACGTTGCGCGACCTCGTATGCATTCCGTGCGTTGCTGGACCGTGGTGCCAAACTGGCATTCGGTTCGGATTGGTCGGTCGCGCCGCTGAGTCCGCTTCTGGGCATCGACGCGGCCGTAAATCGACGAACGCTTGATGGCAAGCACTCCGGCGGCTGGTTTCCGGCTCAACGGATCAGCGTGGCCGAGGCCATCGCGGCGTATACGATGACATCGGCTTACGCATCGCATCAGGATCGCGACCGCGGCACGGTTAGCCTCAACAAATATGCCGATTTTGCCGTGTTGAGCCGTGATATCCTCAATCCTGGCGAGCGCGACGCCATCTTGAATACGGACGTGGTGATGACGATTACCGGGGGCAAAGTGGTGCATGACGCCCGCCCGGCCGGCGAAAAACGCTGAAAACTCATGGCGCATTCGTGAGAAATTGCCGATTCTCGTGGCGAATACCAGTGTGTGGGGTTACATTGGTAGTGTCTTTCGGGAGTCGTGCATGCGTATCCTTCGCGCCGGATTTGTGTTGATGCTGTTATCCATCCCGGTTTTGGCCCAACCTCCAGGTGGCGATTTCGGCGGCAGCAGCTTCATCATCGGCGGCAAAGGCGGCGGCCGTGGCGGAATGCCGGGCGGCATGCAGATGATGATGAGCGCCAACCCCGACGACCTCTTCAATCAATTCTCCAAAGGCAAAGACGTCATTCGCCGCGACGACTTGGACCCCATCGGGCAAATGATGTTCGACCGAGCCGCCAAGCAGATGGGCGTTACCAATGGCCAGGTGACTCGCGAGCAATTCAAGGGTGCCTTTAGTCAGATGCAGAATCGTGGACCAGGCGCCTTTGGTGGTGGCGGCGGTGCCCCAAACGCTGAGATGCAGGACCGGTTCGCCGAGCAGCGCTTCCGCAGTTATGACAAGAACAACGATGGCTTGCTATCGTCCGACGAAATGCCCGATGCCCTGAAAAATGAGCGCGAGAAGTTTGATACCAACAAAGACGGCTTCATCGACCTGCCCGAGTTCAAGGTTTATTTCAAGTCGCGCTTCGAGCAGCGCGGTGAACGGCCCGACGTTGCGATGCCGGGGCAGGAACAGCCCAATGTTTCGACGCTGCCATCGCAGGAACAGGATTTTGATCTCAAGCGGCCTGTCGTTTATCGCGCGGGCCACCTGCCCCAGGGACTTCCTGACTGGTTCAAGCAACTGGACATCGATGTCGATGGTCAAATCGGTTTGTATGAATGGGTCAAAGGCAGCAAGACCGTCAGCGAATTCCGCGACATGGATTACAACGACGATGGCTTCCTCACCGCTGAGGAAGTCATGCGCTTCGCTCGCGGCGGCAAACCGGCACCGCCGGTCGTGGTCACTTCAAGTCCCACCGCGGTGGCCGACGGGATGCGCTCCATGATATTCAATGGCGGCGGCGGTCCCGGTCAACGTAACGGTGGCGGTGGTCGTCCTGGCGGCGGCGGCGACACCAATACGAACAATGCCCCTGTTGGCAACAATTGGAACCGCTGGATGGGCATGGGCGGCGACCGCGCAAAGGCCTTTGGTAAAGAAGGCGGCAAGGAAGGTCCGCGCCGCGGTGGCAACGAGCGCCCCAAAGGCGAACGCAACAAAGACGGCAATTCTAACTAATCAATCCATATTTCATTGCATCGGGCGGATATGTCGACTCCGCCCCTGCCTCTGTGCGCCCTGATTCCTATTCTGACATTTCTCACCGCGATCAGGAGAAAATATGTCTGAGAACTTGGCACAACGTTTCGCCCGATATGCTGTCGGCCTGAATTACGACACCATTCCGCAGCCGGTCATCCACGAGACCAAGCGGCGGTTTATTGATTCGTTTGCAACTGCCGTTGGCGCGATGGATTCCGATGCATTTGCCATCGCCCGCAAGTGCGCCGGCCGGGTGCAGGGTACGCCCGGGGCCAGTATGTTGGCCGGCGGCAAGTCCAGCATCGAGTGGGCCACGTTTATCAACGGCCTGCTGATCCGGTATCTCGATTTCAACGACACCTATTTATCATTGGAACCTGCTCATCCGAGTGACAATCTCGCAGCCGTGTTGAGTGTCGGCGAGGCGTATTCAGCCAGCGGCAAGGACATGCTCGCGGCGGGCGTGCTAGCTTACGAGATTCAATGCCGGCTATGTGATGCCGCGAGCCTGCGTAAACATGGCGTGGATCACGTGACTTACGGGGCATTGTCGTCGTGTGTTGCGGCGTGCAAATTGATGAAACTGGATGCGGCGAAGACGGCTCATGCGGTCGGGTTGGCTGGCGTGTGCAATGTCGCTTTGCGGCAAACCCGTGCCGGCGAAATGAGCATGTGGAAAGGTTGCGCGTTTGCCAACGCCGCCCGCAACGGCGTATTCGCGGCGTTGCTTGCCGCTGATGGACTCACCGGCCCTGCACCGATCTTCGAAGGCGAGTTGGGTTTGGAGAAGCTCATTATTCGCGAAAAGGTCAACGTTGCCCCGATGGGTGGCGAGGCTGGCAACAGCGACGGCTTCATGATGTCGAAGACGTACATCAAGTTCTGGCCGGTGGAATACCATGCCCAATCAGCGGTGGAAGCCATTTTGCATCTGCGGCCGCAGATCGGTGATTGGCGCAATGTGGATCGCATCGACATTCACACGTTCGACGCCGCGGTGGACATCATCGGCAAAGACCCCGAGAAATACCGGCCCAAGACTCGAGAGACAGCCGACCACTCAATGCCGTATTGCGTGGCCGTTGCCCTCGTCGATGGCGATGTGGGATTGCGGAGCTTTGACGATAACCGCCTGGCCGATGAATCTCTCATCAAGTTGACCAATCAGGTGAAGCTGCATCGCGACCTCGACTGCAACCGCCGGTATCCGAATGGCATCCCGAATCGGCTCACTGTGGTCATGAAAGACGGCAAGCAGTTGGTGAAAGAAGTGGAGTTCCCACGTGGTCATGCCGGTAACCCCATGACCGATGCGGAAGTGGAAACCAAGTTCCGCAAGGTCGTCGAACCGGTGTACAGCAAGGCCGTCGCGGACAAGGTGTTGGCCGCATGTTGGAAGTTTGAGGAGCTGAAGTCGGCAGCAGACGTTGTGAAGCTGTTCGACAAGTAGAGAATACAGCGTCGAATCCGCACTTGCGTCATACGATATAGCCAAGGTAGGATTCGGCGGTTCACCACGGTTTGGAACCGCCACGCACCTGAGAGGGAACTCCCGTGCAAGGTACGCTTGTCGATGCGCCGCCCGCGGCGCGGGAAGTTCAGCGCGGGTCGCGGCTTCGGACCGCGATTCATGCCGGGCGACAAGCGCTACTCGCACGTCAACGGCCGGATGGCCACTGGTGCGGCGAGCTTCAGGGCGACACAATCCTGGAGTCCGAGTATCTCCTGTTGCTGGCATTTCTCGGCCAGCTCGACGACGAAGCAGTACCCAAACTCGCCAATTACATTCGCGGTCAACAACAGCCTGCCGGCGCGTGGTCGAACTATCCCGAAGGCCCAGCCGATGTTAGCGTCTCCGTCAAGGCTTACTTCGCGCTGAAACTTGCCGGCGATTCAGCGGATGACCCGCACATGCGCCGGGCCGCGGAGATCATCCGCGAAATCGGTGGCGCGGAAGCGATCAATAGCTTCTCGCGATTCTACCTCGCACTGCTGGGTCAGACCCGCTACAGCAACTGTCCGGCCGTCCCGCCGGAGATGATCCTGTTGCCGCGTTGGTTCAAGTTCAACATTTACAACATGTCGAGCTGGACTCGCACCATCGTCGTGCCGCTGAGCCTGGTTTACGGGTTCAAACCGGTCACCCAAGTTCAAAATAACATCGCTGAGTTGTTTGTCGGCGATCCGTTCGCTCGGTGCCGACCCGCCAAGCCAACCCGAAGCTGGCTCTCGTGGACCAACTTCTTTCTCGCCGCCGACTGGTGGTACAAGAAGTTGGAATGGGCGCTGGGGCCGATTCGTCGCCGGGCTGTGACCAAGGCCGTGGCCTGGATGCGAGCCCATTACGAAGACTCCGATGGTCTCGGTGCGATTTTCCCTCCGATGATCTACAACGTCATCGTACTGCGTTGCCTTGGCGTGCCGGATTCTGATCCGGAAATGCAATTGGCGATGAAGCAACTCCATGACCTCAAAATCGAAGAAGGCGATACGCTCCGATTGCAGCCATGCGTATCACCGGTGTGGGACACGGCACTGACGACGATTGCCTTAGCCGATGCGGGCTTGCCGCCGGATACGCCAGCTGTGAGCAAAGCAACGAAGTGGATGCTGGAAAAGGAAGTGCGGCGGCCCGGCGATTGGAGCTTGTCGCATCGCGGCATCGAGCCGGCCGGCTGGTTCTTTGAGTATCGCAATGGCCAGTATCCCGATACAGACGACAGCGCGATGGTGCTGATGGCTCTTGCGCGGTCGAAGCCGCAACCAATGGGCCGGCCAAAAGCACACCATCTTTTCGAGGAAACGAATACGACGGAAGCGGCCACCACCCGCGCAGTCAAGTGGTTGTTTGCATTGCAAAACAAGGACGGCGGCTGGGCGGCGTTCGATCGTGATGTGACGTGGGACGTGCTGACCAAGGTACCGTTTGCCGATCACAATGCCATGCTCGATCCGAGTTGCCCGGACATCACCGCGCGTGTGCTCGAGAGTCTCGGTCACTACGGGTACAGCGTCGGGCATCATGCCGTCGATCGTGCCATCAAGTTTTTGCGCCGCACGCAGGAACCGGATAGCGGTTGGCCCGGCCGCTGGGGCGTGAATTATCTCTATGGCACCTGGCAGGTGCTACAGGGACTGCGGGCCATCAACTTCGACATGGGTGATTCGATGGTCCGGCGTGCGGTCGGCTGGCTGCATCGCGTGCAACAACCCGGCGGTGCGTGGGGCGAAAGTTGCGCAAGCTACGACGACCCGACGCAAGCCGGCGTCGGCGAACCGACCGCATCGCAAACGGCGTGGGCGTTGTTAGGATTGATCGCTGCTGGTGAAGCCGATGGTGACGACGTGAAGGCCGGCGTGCGCTGGTTGCTGGATACGCAGAATCAAGATGGCACCTGGTCCGAAGAGCCGTTCACGGGAACGGGATTCCCCAAGGTCTTCTATCTCAAATATCACTACTACCCGATCTACTTTCCGGTGATGGCGCTGGCTCGCTATGCGAGTGCCTCGGCGAAGCGGCGCGAACCGGTGCGGAGCTTATGATGCGTTTTCCGTTGAGTCTCACGCTGACGATGGCCGGCTACATTGCCAAGAACAAGGTGATGCGGCGCAAGCGCTTTCCGCTGGTGCTGATGTTGGAGCCGTTGCACGCTTGCAATCTGACTTGCACTGGTTGCGGCCGCATCCGTGAATATGCCGAGTCGATCAAGGAGAAGCTGACGGTGGCTGAATGCATGGCATCAGTTGCCGAAGCCGGTGCCCCCATCGTAAGCATCTGCGGCGGCGAGCCGTTCATCTATCCGCAACTGCCCGAATTGACGCGGAAGATCCTTCAGAAGCAGAAGCACATTTACCTTTGCACCAATGGCATGTTCATTGAGAAGCGGCTTCACGAGTTCAAGCCGCATGGTCGCCTGTTCTTCAACGTACATCTTGATGGCTTGGAAGAGACACACGACCGCGCTGTCGAACGGCAAGGCGTCTTCCGTTCGGCGGTGGCCGGCATTGTCGCCGCTAAGAAAGCCGGCTTTCGGGTCTGCACCAATACAACGGTGTACCAGGACACGAACCTCGACGAGTTGGATCAGCTCTATGCGTATCTCACACGGCTGAATGTCGATTCGTTCATGTTGTCGCCGGCTTACGGTTACACAGCGGTGTGTGAGACCAATCCAACCGGGGCGGCCGAGATCTTTCTGACCCGCGAGCAGGTGATCACGAAGTTTCAGGAAGCGGAGAAACGGCTCGGCAAGTATCGCCTTGCGACGTCGCCGGTGTACCTGGAGTTCCTGCGTGGCGAGCGCGACCTACCTTGTACCGCGTGGGGCAATCCGACTCGCAACGTGAAGGGTTGGAAAGGGCCGTGTTACCTCATCACCGATGAACATCACGATACGTTCGATGGCCTCATGAATGAGACGCAATGGGAAAAGTATGGTCGCGGCAAAGACCCGCGCTGCGAACATTGCATGGTCCACTGCGGCTATGAGCCGTCGGCCGCGCTCGGTGCGAATGCCAAGTGGAGCGATCCCTTTAAGATGCTGAAGTGGCAACTGAGTTGATGGGCATCAGTATATCTAACATGGGAGTGACCCAATTGTTGAAGGTGACTTCTGGGACGGAGTCTTCTTTGTGCTTCCTTTGTGTCTTCGTGTCTTTTTGGTTTTATTGAAGTGAACCACAAATACACGAAGACACAAAGATAACACAAATAAAGCCACATAAAATACCAATTTCACTCATAA
>JANLTA010000232.1:0-4552 GCA_031362705.1 Gemmataceae bacterium
TGTACACGCGGTCTCCGGGCCCGGCTACGTCGTTGGGGTACGATGGCTACATCTTCACTTCGGGTTATACTACACCACACCCACAAACCCACGAAGACACAAAGATCACACAAAGAAAGCCACTTCAAAGACCATTTGCACTCATCAAGGCATGTTGGTATCAGGTGATGCAGGCAACTACGCCACGACTGATGTTGATTCCTTCCAGCCTGCAACTCGCCCGTGCCGAGTTGCAGGATCGGGCGCAGTTTGGGAAGTTACTCGAATGTGTGGTTCCTGACAATTGGCCGCCTGAAAGCGCGGCCGATGCGCTGAGATGGTTTCTAACGGAACTCGAAGCGGATCCGGCGCGGTACGGCTGGCTGGCCTGGTATGTCTTGCTGCAAACCAACAAGAGTGAGCGCACGCTGGTCGCCGGCATTGGCTTCAAGGGACCACCGGACAGCAACGGAATGATCGAGACTGGCTACTCGGTATTGCCGCAATACCAGGGCCAGGGCATTGCCGGCGAGATGATGGCTGGCATACTTCATTGGGCGTTCGGGCATCCCAACGTCAAACGAGTCATCGCCGACACACAGCCGATCAACGTTCCATCGGTTCGGTTGCTTCAACGCAACGGTTTCACGCCGTGCGGCGATGGCAATGAGCCCGGCTCGCAGATGTTTGAGATGTTGCGTCCCAAGCCGTCATGATGGTGCATCTTGGCAATCAGCGATCAACCAGTTGTTGTCAACGGTCAGTCGATCCCCGTGGACGAGTTGATCTGGGAGTTTTCGCGCTCCGGCGGTCCCGGCGGGCAGAACGTCAACAAGGTGGAGACGCGCGTTCGGTTGCACTTTGATCCCGAGCAATCCAAAGCGTTCAACGAGAAGCAAAAGGAACGACTGCGGCACGCATCCGTATTGGCCCGGCATCGGCATCCGACGACGCGCGAGATTGTCATCATGTCTCAGGAGCATCGCACGCAGTTGATGAACCGGACGGCCGCGTTGGAACGGCTGGTGGACTTGCTGACGCGGGCACTGAAACCGGTGCGGGTGCGGCGGGCGACGAAAACGCCCAAACGTGCACATGCCAGGCGGCTGGACGCGAAGAAACGGCGTTCCGGTGTCCGTAAGAGTCGCAGCAGCCAACACCATGATGATTGATTGAAGATCACAATGCGTCGCTGGCGTCGGCGAACTGTATAACAGCGGACATATTCTTCCAAATACCATTGGGTGCCTGATGCCTCATGCCGTTGAGTTGGCCGGCGTTCGCAAAACGTTCGGGTCCGTGGTCGCCGTGGATCGATTGGATTTAGTTGTGCCGCGCGGCAGCGTGTACGGATTCATCGGCCCGAACGGGTCCGGCAAGACGACCACGTTGCGGATGATCCTGCGAATCTTTTATCCCGACGAAGGCCGTGTGACCGTGCTGGGTCAGGATAGTGGCGACGCCGCGGACGACCGAGTTGGTTATCTGCCGGAAGAGCGCGGTCTGTACAAGAAGATGAAGGTCGCCGACCTGCTGCGATTCTACGCCGAGTTGAAGGGCATGCGTGATTGCCGGGCGGAAATTGTTCGATGGCTGGAACAACTCGGACTCGCGGCCTGGGCGGATAAACGGGTCGAGACGCTGTCCAAGGGCATGTCGCAAAAGGTGCAATTCATCGCGGCCGTCGTGGCGCGGCCGGAGTTGGTGATTCTCGATGAACCGTTCAGTGGCCTGGACCCCGTGAACCGCGAAGCAATCAAGGATGCAGTGCTGGACCTGCGTAAATCGGGTACCACGATTATCTTTTCGACGCATGACATGTCGGTGGCCGAGCAGATGTGCGACACGATCTTCATGATCTATCGCGGCAAGAAAGTTCTGGACGGCACGTTGGAGGCCATCCAGAACGAATACGGCGAAGACACGTTGCGCGTGCGCACGCCGGCTCATGCGGCTGCGTTGCATGGTATCGCCGGCGTTGAACACATTAACGACAATGGTCGGGAGAAAGACCTGCAACTCACGCGCGGAACTGATCCGCAATCGGTCATTCGCGAGGTCATCGCCCGCGCTCCGCTAGAGCGATTTGAATTAGCCCGGCCATCGCTGCACGACATTTTCGTCCGCATTGCCCGGCCAGCGGCGGAGGGAGAAACCACTCATGCGTAAAGTCTTCGTCATCGCCCGGCGTGAGTACATGGCCCACGTCGCCACCAAGGCGTTCATCATCAGCCTGGTGCTCGTACCGCTGCTATGCGGCGGCGGTATGTTTGTGCCCAAGTGGATCAAGGACCGTTCCGAGACCGGCGAGAGAAAGCTCGTGGTTATGGATGGCACCGGCGAACTCATGCCTTTGTTGGTCGCATCGGCCGAGGAATACAATCAGCGGGACACGCTGGATAAAAAAACCAACAAGCAAACATCGTCGCGTTATGTTCTTGAACCTGGTCCCGTTGGCGAAGTGACTGATGAGATGCGGCTTGAACTTTCCGAGCGTGTTCGCAAGAGCGAGGTGTTCGCGTTTGTGGATATACCGGCCGACTTGCTGACGATGACGGCCGGGCAAATGAAAGAAATGTCGTTCTTTGCGGAAAAGCTCGATGTCGGGTCGACCCGCCGCTGGTTCGAGCGCATCTTGCAACGGGCGGTGGTCGTGCAGCGTTTGCGGAAGTCCGGCGTCGATCCGGCCCTCGTCGGGCAATCGCAGGTGGCGGTGCGGCTCGAAGGCATGACGCTCTACAAGCAGGGAAAGGACGGGCAGATCGACAAAGGCGAAGCGTCGGCACGGGAAATGAAAATCTTCGTGCCCATGGGCGTGATGACCATCATGTTCATGGCG
Organism: Gemmataceae bacterium; assembly: GCA_031362705.1. Taxonomy (GTDB): domain Bacteria; phylum Planctomycetota; class Planctomycetia; order Gemmatales; family Gemmataceae; genus JAIBBI01. Next base: position 2,819 of record JANLTA010000232.1, read on the forward strand.
GTGATGCTGTCGCAATACATGCTGCAAAGTACCATTGAAGAAAAGCAACAGCGCATCGCCGAAGTGTTGTTGGGCAGCGTCGGCACGTTTCAACTCATGGCTGGGAAACTCCTCGCCAACGTGGCCGTGTCGTTAACCGTCGTACTGTGCTACCTGTTTGGCGGCCTGTGCGTCGCGCTCTACTACGACGTGGTCAAGGAAGTGCCGTTCCATCTGGTCGGCTGGTTTCTCGCCTTTCAGATACTGGCGGTGCTGTTGTACGGCTCGATCTTTGGCGCGGTGGGTGCATCGTGTTCGGAATTGAAAGACGCTCAGGGCCTGATGATGCCCGTCATGATCGTGTTGACGATGCCGATGTTCCTGTGGTTTGCCGTGTTTGATGAGCCGAACGGCGGTTTGGCGATCGCTCTGTCGCTGATCCCGACCATGACTCCGATGTTGATGCCGTTCCGCATGTCCATCAGCCCGTTGATTCCGATTTGGCAACCGATTGCCGGTGTCCTGGGTGTGTTGGCGTTGGCCACGTTTTGCGTTTTCGCCGCCGGCCGCGTGTTCCGCATCGGCATCTTGTCGCAGGGCAAAGCGCCGAAGTTCAAAGAACTTATCAGTTGGGTTGTTCGCGGGTAGGCTTCAATCTTCGATTGTTGCCTCAGCGGCTTCCATCGCTTCCGCCTTTCGCCGGCCGCTCGTGGCGAGCGACCGGCGGAGGAGCCATTCGATTTGAGCGTTCAGGCTACGCAGGTCGTCATTCGCCCAACGCTGGATGTCGGTGAGGACTTTTTCGTCGATTCGCAGTAAGAACGGCTTGCGTGGCATGATGACCGTGGCGTTACTGGTAAATGCTACCGGTATTGACGACCGGTTGCGGACTGCCATGTCCGCACAATACCACGAGCAAGTTTGATACCATCTGTGCCTTGCGATCGTCGTCAAGCTGGATGATTTTCTTGGCGTCCATCATCTCCAACGCGTGCTCGACCATGCCGACGGCCCCTTCGACGATCTTTTGCCGAGCGGCAATGATGGCCGAGGCTTGTTGCCGCTGCAACATCGCCGAGGCGATTTCCGTCGCATAGGCCAGACAACTAATTCGCGATTCAACGACTTCCAGGCCGGCCGTTTTCACACGATCCTGAATCTCGTGTGCAAGCCGCTCGGCAACTTCGCCGGTGTGACCGCGAAGTGAATGAGCCTGGTCATCCGAGCTGTCGTAGCTGTATTGGCTGGCGAGACTTCGTAGCGCGGCATCGGCCTGCATGTGCATGTAATTCAAGTAATTGTCGACAGCAAACGCGGCGGCCGCGGTATCGACGACCCGGAATACCACGACTGCGCCGATCTCAATCGGCGTGCCATCGCGATCGTTCACTTTGGCCGATTTTCGACGCACCGAACCATCGGCGGCTGGGTCGCTTGCTCCGGTTTCAAACGTCTGCACACGGAGCGAGACTTTGGTTTTGACATAGAAAGGGTTACCCCAGAAGAAGCCCGTCTCTTTGACCGTACCGACGTACTTGCCGAATAGCTGGACGACCTTTGCCTCGTTCGGGTTGACGAGGACAAAGCCGATCAGGCTGAGAATCCACAACGGTGCAAGTATTACCGCAATCACAACCGCAGCAATACTTTGCGTTAACAGTAGCGCACCGACAATCAGCGGAGCGGCGATCACGACAATCAACATTGGTATGCCGGCAGTCAGTTTCAGCTCAGTTTCACGCATGGCTTCCTCAG
>JANLTA010000294.1:0-3681 GCA_031362705.1 Gemmataceae bacterium
GCGGCGGCATCGGCAAAGGCGGCTCGGCCGCATTGAGCGTCGATAACAAAGAGATTGCCAAAGGTCGCATCGAACGGACGATCCCGATCCGTGTCACTCTCGATGAGACGCTGGACATCGGCGAGGATTGCGGCACGCCCGTCAATCTCAAGTACGATGTGCCATTCAAGTTCACCGGCAAAATTGAGAAGGTCGTGATCGATCTCGGCAAGAACTGACCCGCGGCCGCCGCTGAGAAGCAACTCAAAGAAATGACTGGCAAAGCCGCGCGTGCCGCCCAGTAAACGCGATGATTTGCAAGAGCCGCGTGAGATCGCCGTGAAGAAATCGAATACCTCTCACGAGCGTGAGAAGTAATCAATAGATCAACTGAGAACTCTGGCTCGACTTGCGGAAACTATTCCATTTGCGGGCCAGGCTCACCATCGGAGGGAAATGTCGTGCTCAAGAGATCGAATGTTCAATTGCTTGCCGTGCTGGCGGCCGGGGCCGTCCTCGGTTATGTCGCCGCGTCGGGCAAACTCAGTCTATCACCGCAATCCAATGCGGCTCCGGCGGCGACGCTGACATTGACAACACCGGTCGGTGTGTCACCCACGGCCAATGTGTCCGGATGTTGTTCGGAAGGTGCCGACAAAGCTCAGCTTCTGGCGATGGCCAACCCGAATGTCCGAGAAGCCGCCGAAACGATTCAGGCCGCCGGCAAGAAACCAAACATCCTTGTCATCATGGGCGACGACATCGGTATCTGGAACATCGGCGCTTATCACCGTGGCATGATGGCCGGCAAGACGCCGAACCTCGACAAGCTTGCCAAAGAGGGAATGCTCTTCACCGATTACTACGCCGAAGCGAGTTGCACGGCGGGTCGCGCGGCATTCATTACCGGCGAACTGCCAATCCGCACCGGTATGACCACGGTCGGCCAGGCCGGTGCCAAGACGGGATTGCCCGCCGAGGCCTGCACGATGGCAACCGCGCTCAAAGATCTGGGCTACACCACCGGACAATTCGGAAAGAACCACCTCGGCGATCTCAATGAGTTCCTGCCCACCGTACACGGCTTCGATGAGTTCTTCGGCTACCTTTATCACCTCGACGCAATGGAAGATCCGGCACACCATGGTTATCCGCAGGAACTGCTGAATCGGGTCGGGCCACGGAACATGGTTCGCTCGTGGGCCACGGACAAGGACGACGCGACCGTGATGCCGCGCTGGGGCAAGGTCGGCAAGCAAAAGATCGAAGACGCCGGCACGCTTTATCCCAAGCGGATGGAAACGGTCGACGACGAGATTCGCGACTCGGCCTTGAAGTTCATTGATAAGGCCAAGACTGATGGCAAGCCATTCTTTTGCTGGCTTAACCCGACGCGCATGCACATTGTCACCCACCTTTCGGAGAAGTACGAAAAGCTGCGCAACTCGAAGAACGGCTGGTCGCTTCAGGAAGCGGGCATGGCGCAACTTGATGACGACATCGGAATCGTGATGAAGAAGATCAAAGACCTGGGTTTGGACGACAACACCATCGTCCTGTTCACCACGGACAACGGCACGGAGACGTTCACCTGGCCCGACGGCGGCAATACACCGTTCCGTGGTCAAAAAGGCACGATCTATGAAGGCGGCTTCCGCGCGCCGGCGATGATTCGTTGGCCCGGCCATGTGCCCGCCAATACTGTCGAGAACGGCATCATCTCCGGCCTCGACTGGTTCCCGACCCTCGTCGCCGCCGCCGGCAATCCAAACATCAAACAGGAGCTGCTGAAGGGAAAGAAGATTGGCGACCGGACCTATAAGAACCACTTGGATAGCTACAACCAATTGGACATGATCACCGGCAAGGGGCCTTCGGCTCGCCGCGAGATCTACTACTTCGGGGAAAGCACGCTGGGCGCGGTACGTATCGACGACTTCAAGTATCGCTTCATTGAACAGCCCAACGGCTGGCTCGGCGGCAAAGTCCATGTCGATGCGCCATCGATTACCAACCTTCGCCTCGATCCGTTCGAGCGCTTGGGCTATCCCGTCAACGGGACTTTAGATGGCGGACAGGGTTTCTTCATGCAGTGGTTCGTGTATGAGTTCTGGCGCTTTGTGTTCGTTCAGGAGGAAGTCGCGAAGTTGGCGATGACGGCCATCGAGTATCCACCCATGCAGAAGGGTTCGAGCTTTAACCTCGACGCCGTGAAGGCGAAGATCGAGGAAGCCATCAGGGCACACAACAGCAAGTAGTGTTCTGATCGATGCGAGCGCCCCGCACCAGCGGGGCGCTCGCATATTCTGTAGACTCGCTTTCCTTTCACTCAGTGAGCTTTCATCTCATTTCGTTTCACGCAATTGTGCATTCGTTTCATCTCGTTTCACTCAGTTCGCTTTCATGTCATTTCTGTTCATTTCGTCTCATCGCCATCAGGTAGGCGCGCGCGGCAAATGGAACGAACGTGAAACGAAAGCGCCCGCCCGGTGTCGCCAACGAATCGCCGTAAGTCGTTGTTTGTCGCATCGATGTGCGTGGCGCACCGGCATCTGCAAGGCTCGTTGGCTAAATTGTTCCGGTCTTCTAAACATCTAGTACGGAACGTTCGGTGCCGTATTTTTCACCTGATGGCTCAATAAAGGTCAGACCATGATCCGTTGCAATCGCATCGCTTTTGTCTTCACAATAATCGGAACGATATTGCTGACCAAAGCCACAGCGTCTCAACAAGGCACCACGGATCCACTGCCCTCGTGGAATGTCGGGCCTCACAAGCAAGCCATCATCGACTTCGTCGTCAAAGTGACGAAGGACGGCGGGCCAGACTTCGTCCCGGTCCCGGAGCGCATCGCTGTCTTCGACAACGATGGTACGCTCTGGCCTGAGAATCCGCTGCCGTTTCAGTTGGCGTTTGTCATGGACGAGCTGAAACGCCGCACGCCGAATGAGCCTAAGCTCGCTGAAGACCCCATGGTTCAGGCCGCCCTGGCAGGCGACCTCGGAAAACTCCTGGAAGGCGAACATCACGACGGACTCATGCGAATTATGGCGCTCACCCATGCCGGCATGACGACCGACCAGTTCCAGTCCACTGTGGAAGCATGGCTCGCTTCGGCCAAAGATCCGAATTACAACCGGCCTTACGACCAGCTGACCTATCAGCCGATGCAGGAAGTGCTGCGCTACTTGCGAGCGAATGGTTTCAAGACCTTTATCGTTTCCGGGGGCGGCGCGGATTTCATGCGTGTCTGGTCGGAGCGTGTCTACGGAATTCCTCCCGAGCAAGTAGTCGGCTCGAACACCTTGACGACGTTCGAACTGCGCGACAACGGACCGGTGCTGATCAAGACGCTCGAACATGTATTCGTTGACGACAAAGCTGGCAAGCCCGTCGGCATTCACCAGTACATCGGCCGCCGGCCCATTGCCTGTTTTGGCAACAGCGACGGCGACCAGGCGATGTTGCAATACACCACGATCAAGAATCCACGTCCCAGCTTCGGCCTCATTGTGCAACACACCGACGGCGAACGCGAATATGCCTACGACGCCAAGCCGAGAAGCAGTGGTAAGTTGGTCGATGCACTGAAAGAAGCCCCGCAACACGGCTGGGTCGTAGTTGACATGAAGACGGATTGGAAGACGGTTTTCTCGGCGAACTAGCCACATCCGAGGTTTTCGCCATGTCACGGGTGTACT
>JANLTA010000370.1:0-5345 GCA_031362705.1 Gemmataceae bacterium
GCAGCATCCCGCCGCAGCGGACCGCCCCACACGCCGATGAGGAAATAGAGCGGCACCAGCGTCAACTCAAAGAATACATAGAAGAGAATCAGATCAAACGACACGAACACGCCCAACATGCCTGTTTCGAGGATGAGCAGCCAGGCATAGAATTCATTGCCGCGCTCCGTGATCGCTGTCCATGACACCAATACCGAAGGCACCATGAGGAACGCCGTCAACAGGATGAGCCACAGGTTCAGGCCATCGATGCCGACGTAAAACTGAATGGCCGCCGGCTTGGCATCGGTGCCGACAGGCAGCAAATCAATGCGTGTCACGTGATCGGGTACAAAACTCAATGCTTCCGCATCGGTCGGGGCGGGCGTCCGCGCGGAAAGACTCGTAATCGCCGGATATGCCAGGGCAGCGGTCAATGCAAGATTAGCCAACACGGTGACGAGACATACCCACCGCGCGGATGCAGCACCACCACGTCCGCACAGCGCAGCGATCACCGCGCCGACGAGCGGTACCACGAGGATCAACCACATCAGCATCTGCGAGTCCAATGTTTCTCCGTTATCTTGCGAAGGCCAGTATGGCGATGAACACGGTCAGTCCGAGCAACATCGCCAGTGCGTAAAACTGTACGAGGCCATTCTGCACCGGCCGCAACAATCCACCGAACAGCCGAGGCAACCGTCCTACCGCATCCACGATGCCATCGATCAACATGTCGAAGACCTTGCTGATGATGGCGAGCGCCGCGAGTGGCCCGGCGGCGATCACGGCATAGATTTCGTCGAAATAGAAGCGATTGAGCGAGGCCCGATGCAAAGCCGGCGCACGACCGGCAATGCCCGCCGCAGTTCCCGGCTTCACAACATAGATGAAGTACGCGCTCACGATTCCAAGTACGGCCAGTACCGTGCTCACGGCCATCAGGACAAAGTTCGCATGGTGTTCATGCACGGCGAAGTATTTAAGGAAGTCCGGTGTCTTCTCGACAAACTGGCCGAAGACGTGGGTGACAGCCAATGCGCCTCCAACCAAAACCGCGCCGGCGGCAAGCACAATGAGCGGCACCGTCATCATCAGCGGCGATTCATGCGCGACACCCGGACCATGATGTTCATCGTGATGATCGTGCCCGTGGCTGCCCGCTTCGTGCGGAATCTTCTCTTCGCCCCAGAATGTGCGGAAGTAAGCTCGCGACGTGTAGAACGCGGTTAGCAATGCCGTCACAAGCAGTGCGACTAACACGCAAAGATACGTTGCAGCGAGCACATCGCCGTGCGTGGCTTCTTGCGACACCGCGAGGATTTCGTCTTTGCTCCAGAAGCCTGAAAGTGGAGGCAATCCGGCCAGCGCAAACGCTCCGCAGGCGAAAGTGGCGTGCGTAATTGGCAGCGACTTCCGCAAACCGCCGATGCGGCGCATATCGATCACGCCGCCCATGGCGTGCATCACACTGCCGGAGGCGAGGAACAACAGGGCCTTGAAGAAGGCGTGCGTAAACAAGTGAAGCAGCGCTGCCGTTACGGCGAACGCGGCAAGCTTGCCCTGTCCGCATCCCAGCGCCGCGAACATATAGCCAAGTTGGCTCACGGTGGAATAGGCCATCACCCGTTTCAAATCATGTTGCGTCAATGCGATCAACGCTGCCAACAATGCCGTGAACGCGCCAATGCCGGCAACCGCGGCGAGTGCGGCCGGCGCCAGCACAAAAAGCGGCATACACCGAGCCACGAGATAAACGCCGGCCGTCACCATCGTCGCGGCATGGATCAATGCCGAAGCCGGCGTCGGACCTTCCATCGCATCGGGCAACCATACGTGCAACGGAAACTGCGCCGACTTGCCGACCGCGCCGCAGAACAGCAACAAACATGCGGTCGTCAGGATCGGTTCAATAGGTTGCCTGCGAACGGTCTCAAAGAGCGCCGGCAGATCGAGTGTGCCGAACTTTGACCACAACAGGAAGATGCCCAGAGCGAAACCAGCGTCGCCAAGTCGTGTGACCAGGAATGCCTTACGTGCGGCGGCGGCGGCAGTTGGCTTGGCGAACCAGAAGCCGATGAGCAGATACGAACAGATGCCGACGCCTTCCCAGAAGCCGTACAGCACGAGCAAGTTATCAGTCAGCACCAATCCGCACATCGAAAACACGAAGCCGCTGAAGACCGCGAAGTAGCGCGGATAGCCGGGGTCGCCATGCATATAGCCGGCCGAGTAAATGGCGATCCACGTGCCGATGAACGTGATCGCCGTCAGCATTACTGCGCTGAGCGGATCGATGGCCAGTCGCAAACCCACGTTGACGCCGCCGGCCGAGAACCACGGCAAAATGTCGGTCTGCAACAACGCTGCCGACTCATGATGGCCTTGCAATTGCCAGAGTGCGCTCAATGAGATGCCGCATGCCCCGGCCGCGCCAAGGATTACCGGCCAATGGCTCTGACCCTTGAGCAGCTTGCCGAACAAACCAACCAGTATGGCCGCACCCAAAGGCAGCGCAAGGATCAACCAGAGGTGGCTATTCATCGCCGCCTCCTTCGTTAGGTCGATGGGGCAGTCGGCCAGCCACAGCAAGAATTGGCGACGCCTCTTCGGCCGCCGGCGCGGGCAACCGCTCGACATCCAGCGTCGGCTCCAGGTCCGGGTCCCGCAAATCCTGCCACAGGCTCACATCGAGTGATTTGCGTGCCCGGTACAGCATGAGGATCAACGCCAACGCCAGCCCCGCTTCGCAAGCGGCCACCGTGACTATGAACAATGCAAATACCTGCCCGTGCAGGTGACCATGATGGCTGGCAAAGGCAACGAGATTCAGCGCGACGCCCTGTAGCATCAACTCCGCGCACAGAAACAGCGTAATCAAGTTGCGGCGCGTGAGGAAGCCGACTGCACCCAGTACGAACAGGGCCGCTCCGACCATCAGGGAATGCCCGAGAGGGACGCTCATGCGGCCTTCCTCCCGATGCGCTGAGCGATGGCAATCGTGCCGATGGTGGCGACCAATAACAAAGTGCCCGCCAATTCCACGGCCAATAGGTAGTCACTGAACAACACTCGCCCCAGCGCGGCAACATTGCCGGCCGGCAAGCGATGGTCCGCAGGAACGTTGGCGGCCGGGCCACCAAAGGTTGACAGCGTCAAATGCGACGGCGGCGGAAAATCACCGATGCGCCGTTGCGATGATGCCATTGCTTCGCGTAGGATTGCGAGTTCTTTTGCCAGCGCTTCCTGCGACGCGTCCGCCTTCACTCGCGTCATGCTCTGCTGCAGGCGTTGTACCAGATCATCTTTGACGGCTACGTGGCCATTTAAATTGTTCAGAGCGTCGTCAATGTCCTGCAAAGTGGCATTGGGTGCGTTTGCTGCCGCAATCACACCGTCGAGTTCGCGAACATCGTAATGGCCACGGAGCAGCGCAAATAACACACCCAGCAATAAAGCACCGGCGGCGCACGCCAACAGCGGCTCGCGTGACCGGTCATCGGCATCGCTGGCACCGTGATGTTGGCACAGCATGATGACAAACAAAAACGTCACGACAATGGCGCCGGCATAAATGATGATGGCACCGGCGGCCAAGAATGGCGCACCGTGCAACAGAAACAGCCCGCAAACGCTCAAGACCACCAGCGCGAACGATACGGCTCCGCGAGCCGGATTGGATTGCGTGATCAACTGAACCGCACCGAACAGCGCCAAACCGGAGAAACAGTAGAACAGCGTCGATTCGATCAGCGGCACATTGGCCGACTCGCGGGCGAGTTGCCAGCCGGCGAGTCCGAGCGCGGCCAACCCCGCGGCCGCTCCGAAGAAACGCGGCGGCGACCCCGGCCGGGGCAAGAGTAGATACACCCCGAGCAGGCCCAGGACGGCCGGCAGGAAGTCTGCAATCTCAAGCGCTGGTGGCAATGCCGCCATGTTCTCCCATGTCGCAATAATTGCGACTATTTCTGTCCCGGTTCGCTGGCCACGCTGAGTCGGCCGCCATGCGTGCGCACGGGGTCTTTGGCGGCACGTTCCTTTGTCGTCATGTCAAAGACGCCGAGCAGTTTTTCCTTGTCGAACAGCATCTCTTCGCGCGACAACCCGGTAAGGTCGTACAGCGAGGTCAACTCAATAGCGTCCACCGGGCAGGCTTCCTCGCACATACCGCAATAGATGCAACGCAGTTCGTCGATGACGAACGTCTCCGGGTATTTCTCCCGGTCGGGCCACGGCGACGGGGCGGCCACGATATCAATGCAATGAGCGGGACATGCCGTCGAACACATGTAGCAAGCCACGCATTTTACGCGCCCAGCTTCATCCCGATTGAGCCGATGCACGCCGCGGTAATTGGCCGGCAATTCCGGCTCCTGCTCCGGATATTGCTCCGTGACCTTCGGCCCGATCATGTGTTTCAGTGTGGTGCCCATCCCGGAGAAGATCGCCGGAAAGTACAGCAAGTCGCTGAAACCCATCTTGGGAGTCGTGACCCACTTCACATCTTTGGCGGCGATTGGCATGACTTTCCTTAAGAGCCGCGCACGAAGTAAGCGGGGTCGGACGCTAACCGCTTACTTCGTGCGCGGCTCATTACGGGCATGTTGATTTTTCGATTGCCGTTAGAAAGTTCGATCACACCCCAGAGCAAGAAGACCACAATCGACGCGGCCGTCATCCACCAGCGTTCGCCGTGAAACTCCTGAACGAACAGGCCGACCAGCAGATTCACGGTCGCGAGCGGGATCATCGTCTTCCATGCCAGGTGCATGAGTTGGTCGAAGCGGAAGCGCGGGATCGTCCAGCGGATCACCATATATAGGCAGATGAAGAAGCCGAGTTTGGCCATCAGCACTGCGAGCTTGATCGCCCAGCCGGTCCAACCGGGGAACGTTGTCAGACCGCCGAAGTGCCAGCCGCCGAGGAATAGCACGCTGACCATCAGGCTGGTCGTGATCATGTGCGTGTACTCGCCGAGGAAGAACAGGCCGAACTTCATGCTCGAGTATTCGGTGTGGTAACCGCCGACGAGTTCCTGCTCGGCCTCGGGCAAGTCAAACGGCAGGCGATTGCACTCAGCAAACGCCCCAGTGAGGAACAGGATGAAAGCTAGCGGTTGATAGAAGATATTCCAGCCGTGCGTCACTTGGTCCTGCACAATGGTCTCAAGATTGAGCGAGCCGGCAAACAACACCACACCCAGTACCGACATGCCAAGCGGGATTTCGTAGCTGATGAGCTGTGCACTCGATCGCAATGCGCCGAGCATCGAGTATTTGTTATTCGACGACCAACCGCCAAGGATGATACCGTAGACGGCCAAACTCGTCACGGCGAATGTAAATAGGAAACCAATATCCACT
>JANLTA010000389.1:0-6246 GCA_031362705.1 Gemmataceae bacterium
CTCGAGCGACACGTCGTCGAGCGCTCGAACGCCGCCAAAGGAGCAATTCAGATTGCGACATTTTAGCGCGACCATGACCCGCTTCCACCCGAGACACACGACCAAATTCGCGGCTGGACCAGCGCGAACATCACGAGCCCGAACAGTGCCTGCCGAAGTACGGCCTCTTCCACCGAGCCAGGCAAAACCCAGCGCAGAAACGGCGGCGTCGCCACGAGCAACCCCGACGCCAAGCCATAACCGATCAATGTGCGCAGCGGCCGTCCCTGTCGCCAGGCCGGCGCTGCCAGCATGGCCGCCGCGACGGCCTGGAGCGTGACATCTATGGCGCCCATTCGTGGCGTGACCAGACCGAAGTAACAGGCTTGCAACAGCCCGACACCGCTTGCCAAAAGCCCGGAAATGACGACGGCCAGATACCGCACCCACGCCGTCGGTTTACCCTGCACGCGTGTAGCGATTTCATTGTCTCGGCAGGCGCCGAGCGTCAATCCAAAGGTGGATCGTCCAATGAGGCAATAGCACAACGAAACGCACAAGCACAGGATCGCGCCGGCGACCAACGCGCCGGAATCACTCTTCAACCACTCTTGTCGCGGCAACGGCCCCAAGCCGAGCGGACCGCCAGTCCAGTCGATGGCGGCGTTGGCAATACGGGCCATGATCGTTCCAAACGCCAACGTGACGACCGCGAAAATGTCGCTACCGACTCTCAACACAACCAGCGCAGCAATCATGGCCACCGCCAGCACCAAGACAACGGCTGTCGGACTCGAAATGGTCTGCAACGCCGCCAAGGCAAAGGCATACGCCCCCGTCAGGAGCAAGCCTCCATGACCGAGACATATCAGTCCGGCTTCATGCAGCAACAGGCCCAACGCCGTGCTCATTGCAAACAGGTATGACCAGTCGATGAGGATCTGGGTAATGACCATGGCTAGATGACTCGTGTGGCGTTGGAGGCAAACCACCCGCGAGGCTTGAGCAGCAATCCCACGATGACGAAGCCAAAGGGAACGACATCCTGAAAACTGGCCGGCACCACAACGCTCATCCGTGACGACACGCGCGGTTGAAGCACGCCGGCAAGCCATAGTCCGCCGACCACGCCGATGACGCCGGCCAGCGAGGTTCGAACATTCGCAATCCGACGGTCGAAGAATAACAGGTACAATCCGGCCGCGCAAGATGTCACGCAGGTCAATTCCAAGACGGTCCAACGAATGGCCACCGAGCGAATGATCACCAATAGGATGACAACGCCGACCGCTCCGAGCGGATGACCGCGGCCAGCGACGATGGTTGCCACGAATGCCAACAGCCCCATTTCGGCGCCGGTCGATGGCGTCACGCCGTGAGACGCGGCGTAAATGACCGCCGCGGGGGCCGTCACAAGCGAACCGACGACGCTGGCGGACCAAGTGATACGCCCTTGCGAAACCGCCAGGACGGATTCGGCGAAGTCGGCATCGGCGGCCACGGCGCTCAATCGTCGGCCCCATCCGCGCGAGCGTAGGAGCAAGGCCATGACCAAGAGCGCCCCCATTGCGTAAATCATGCCGATCCACTGCAACTTCGTGGCGACCGCCGGGCCCAGCGTGAGGCCGCCTTCGACCGGATACGATTCATAGACTCGGGGCGTGGCGCCAAAAATGAACTGCAACATGGCTTGAATGAAGTAATGCAACCCCATCGAGCCGACTAAGGTCGACAGCGAGTTCTGACGTATCAACGGCGTTAACAGCCACCAACAGGCCGTCGACAAGACCGCGGCGACCAGGATACCGCCGCAGAGCGCAGCGGGATCATAGGCAGGGTACATCCCGAGGATCTTGCTGCCGCACCAGCCGCCATAAGCCGCGGCGGTGAATCGAGTGGTGATCGTGAGGTCCATCACGCCCAGCATGCCGTAGACCAAACCATAGGCCAGTGCCAGACAGATGTAAGGCGGCGCGATCATCAACCCGTCGATCAGGGCTTCCATTGGTTCACCGCATCAACTTGAATTGCCCGGACCGCACTTCGAATTGGCTGTACAATTTGCTCAGAGCCCAATAGCTCTTTTCGTTCCGACTGAACTTGGTGATGCCGGTCGCGCCATCAAACTTCTCAAGTGCGACCAACTTCTTTTGAAAGTCCTCGCCGGTCCGAGCGCCATCCTTGATCAACTGCGCGATGATCTTTAGCGTGTCATACGCCGACGCCGCATAAGGGTTCGGTTCGGCTTGATGCGCCTTACGATAAGCCGCATCGAAGTCCGGCGAGACGGAGGCGACATTCGAGAAAATCGCGCTTTCGCCGGCAGTGCCAGCCAGTTCCAGCATGGTGGGGCTCATCGAACCATCGCACCCCAGCACGCGGACGGCCGGAAAGTTGACTTCCTTCATTTGCCGGAGGACTCGCCCGGTGTCGGAATCATGCGCCGGGACGAACAACACGTCGGGATTTGATTTGGCGAGTTCCTTGAGCCGATCGCGGAAGTTCTCTTCATTGTCGGGAAAACCAATTTCGCTCAGAATCGTCCCGCCGCTCTCTCGGAACTTCTTCACAAACGAAGCGCGGAGCGATTCACCGTATGGATTCTGCCGATACAAGACTGCCGCCTTCTTGAGGCCGAGCTTTTGGCTGGCGAAGTCGGCCTGGTCAGCGCCCTGGCGGCTGTTCGGCGGCAACATCATGAACATGAATTCGCCGATCTCTGAAAGTTGGTCCGCCGTGGCGGAGCTCGTGACCAGCGTCACGCGATTGCGAACAGCTTCCGGCCCAACCTGGCGACATTCGGTCGATGTAAAGGGGCCGATGATGACCGGCGCCCCATCTCGTTGCAGTTCCTTGAAAACCCGGACGGCTTCCATTGGGTCCGCCTTCGAGTCCTTGTAAATCAACTCGAAGGGCGGGTCTTTCATCTCACCCAAGGCGAGGTCCAGGCCTTGACGGGTGTGAGTGCCGTAAGCCGACGAGTCGCCCGACAAAACGGATATGACGCCGACCTTGAGTCGGGCAGTCGCGGCCGTGGGTGTCGGCTTGTAAAGAACCGCTATGGTGCCGCCGACGACGGCCATTGCCAAGATTGCCCACAACAACCGATTCGATTTCATGATACGAGCTCCTATTTTTCTCGATGTTGATCCGAAGTGTTCGGCGAGGCAACGCCCAATTGCGGACCATGGTCTGGTGAGGTAAAGCTGATCTTGTGCCCGTCCCAGACGTGCCGCGCTGCCTTCAAGACCGACCCGGTTTTCCCGTAGGCGACTTCGCGGATTTCTTGAACCCGTTCATGGGCGACGTCCGATGACGGGATGTCGCCCAAGTCGGTCAAGTCGATGGCCAGAGAAAACGTCGGTTCACGTCGGGCTCGGTAGGTGAACCGATGACGCGACGAAAGGTTGACGATGTCGCTGTCCAACTCCATCACAAACGAACCCGCCTGAATGGAATGAACATGAGCGAGGTTGCGGCTCAGAAAGCCCGTCGTCATGTCGTGATCTTGCTGCGTCTCCGAAGCCGCGCCGGACATCAGGAACAAATGCACCCAGATGCCCGCATCGGCGAAGCGTCGAATCGTCGCTTCGGCCACCGCGACGTCAATGTGCTTGTTCATCGTGTCCAACAGCCGCGGCGAAGCCGACTCCAAGCCGAAGTAAGCCACGCGAAGTCCGCCGCGCCGCAGCTTTTCGGCCATGCCGGGTTCAACGAAGGCGTTTTCAAATCGAAGATACGCTTCCCATGCCGGTGGATCGCCCCGCTGGTCAAGTTCTTCGGCCACGTCTGCGATCAAGTGCGGCGGCAGCGCCTCGGACACGTCTTTGACGGCGGCGCCATTGTGACTCTGAGCCAAGTGCCGAATCTGCTCTGCCATCCGCGCGGCCGGCATCTCGTCGTACCCGAAGGCAAAGGAACGGCTGATCGCGCAAAACGTGCATTTGTCGAAGTAGCAATTGCGTGTCGTGCTGATGGGAAGCAACAATTGTGGTCCAAGGTAAGGCCCCGGCACTAGATCTTCGAAAACGGGTAAGGGCGCATGTTCCAACCGCCTGGGCCGATGCGACTGGTTGACCATCGTCAGCGTTTTGCGTGTCCCGACTTGCGATTCGCATTCCTCCGGATTGGAGTTCAGCACGCGCTCGCCGCGTTTGACGATCAACCCGGTCACAATGTCCAGCGGGTCGAAGCCCAGCGAAAGCGCCTGCGCCAAGTCCAGAATGGCTTGATCGCCCTCGCGCAGAACAATGGAATCGACTAGCGAAAACAACTCGGGCAGGCTGGGATAAGCCGACCGCAGCCGGGTGATGGTGGCGCCGCCCACGCTGATGTGCGATTGCGGAAGCAGTCCGCGCAGTTCGCGAGCTAGGCGAAAGGCTCCGTAGACCTGGTGCGGAAACGACACGCTGAGCGCGATGAGTTGCGGCCGATAGTCCGCAATGATCCGCGAAGCCGCGACAATCGCGTCATCCGGAATTTCGCCGCCACGAGCAACCGCTTCCAAAAGACTGTACGGGTTGTTCACATCGTGATTGCCCCAGAATCCCGTCGACGACCATTTCGATCGACCATGGGCTTTGGCATGAGCGCGCATTGCCCACTCGAGATCGGCCGTCGCCTTGCCATATCGTTTCAAGCATCCATATGTCGCGGCGGCACGAATCTCGCGCACGGAGCCGTCAATAGTGTAGGGCAATGACGTGCAAACGAATTGCTGTTGCAACGGATCGAAAGCGTCGGATGGCAGTCGATCGAGGCTGCGGCTAAGCGACGATTGATTGAGAAGTTGTTCAAAACAAAACCGGGATACGTCAAAGGCGACCGCGTCGTGCCCGTTGTCGCGCAGAATAGCCGTCAAAAGCGCCGGCGCGGCGGCCGGCCCGGTCGGGACGAAAAACGGCGGCGTGATAAGGATTACTTTCATCGGACACTTCACGAACCACAAGTCGCAGCCAAGTTAATACTACGCTCGGCCCCGGCGCTGCCATACCTTTTGGCCGCGTTCTACCGTTATATAACGGGACCGGATGGCTTCCTCGACAGCGTCGGCCAGCTAGGACGTCACGGTTCCATTGGCACAGGAATGCCAAATCACACTTAATCCGTCGTCGCTGGTCGTCAGGACCAACGTTATATAACCGCAAGATATAACGAAGACATAAGTCTTGCGCATATAACACGTTATGGCAGAATTGTGTCTTGTAATGGACGTATGTCGTAGCTAGTTTGGAGCTACGCCACGAGCCGATTTAGCCGTGGTCGATGGCACCGCCGTACAGGCGGGAACAACCAATGCCGGTGCTATCGCGGCGAACACGGGGTCTGTCATGTTGCGAGCTGCGAAAGAAGCCCTAACGTCACATCTGTCGAAAAACCACAACCACGTCGGCCACGCCAGGGTTCGCCCTCGTGCGTTCGGCCGGCCATTCAAGTTGTTCCTGGACTGCTTGGAAAAACGCGACTGCCCGGCCGGTTATCCAAACTCCATTTGGAGCCCTGCGCACGCCAACAACTATTGGGACACATTGCGCAGTCCCAGTGACATCACGGCAATCGTCATTCACACGACCGAGAGCACGGCCAGTTCGGCCGTCAATACGTTTCAAAGCCCCACCTCCGGCGTCAGCTCCCACTACCTAGTGAAGCTGTCCGGCGAAATTGTGCGCATGGTCGACGACACGGATGTCGCTTACCACGCCGGCAACTGGGATTACAACCTGCACAGCATCGGCATTGAGCACGAACGATACAGCAACAACAACGCTACCGAAGCTCAGTTGCAGGCATCGGCCAACCTGGTGAACTGGCTGGGCGGCGAATACGCGGTCAACGTCACCTTCACCAGCGGCGTCGCGCCCGCGAGCGCCGTCCAATCCATGGGCGTCATCGGCCACCACCAGGTGCCAAACCCCAACAACCCAGCCATCGGCGGCGGCATCAACGGTCACACTGATCCGGTCAATTGGAACTGGCCGGCCTATCAGTCCCGCTGTCTGGCGACGACCAACGGCAGCACCACCATTTTGCAAAACAACTTGGCGGTGACGAACGTCTCCGGTTTGTCCGGCAGTCAGAAACACTTCAAGATTAACGTTCCCGCCGGGCAAACGCAACTGATCATACAGATCAACGGCGGCGGTGATGCCGACATCTATCACAAGTTCGGCAGCGCGCCGACGATGACCAGCTACCAGAACTTCCTCAATCAGGGGGGCAGCAACGAGATCATCACCGTCAACAACCCTGCGGCCGGGGAGCATTTCA
>JANLTA010000412.1:0-5547 GCA_031362705.1 Gemmataceae bacterium
GAGCGATGGCCGGATTGATCGAGTGACGACCGAAATACCGACCGCGGAGGTGAGTCATGCGTAAGTTCGGCGTGCCAATCATTGCGGGGATGATGTTGCTGTTTGCGATTTATCATGTCGTGAGGGCGCAGCAATCACCCGGCAAGTCGGCACCGCCGGTCGAGCCGGCCCGGTCACCGTTTGGCCGGACGTTGGCCGCGTCGGGAGTGGTCGAAGCGAAAACAGAGAACATTGCAATTGGCTCGCACTTGCCGGGCGTTGTCCACGAAGTGCCGGTGAAGGTCGGCCAGCGCCTGAAGGCTGGCGACGTGATTCTGAAGATCGACGACCGACAGTTGCAGGCCGAATTGAAGCTGCGGGCGGCGAACCTGACGGCGGCGGAGGCGCAGTTGGCCAAGCTCGTGGCAATGCCACGGCAGGAAGAGTTGCCGCCGGCCGAGGCGAAGGTGCGCGAGGCTCAGGCGACGCTGGATAATTGGACCGATCAATATGACCGGGCCAAAAAGATGTACGATAAACGTGCCATCGGTGAAGAAGAAGTCGTCAAGCTGCGGAATTCGCGACAGGCCGCACAGGAACAGCACGACCGCATGAAGGCCGAGTTGGGTTTATTGCGAGCCGGTGCATGGGAGCCGGACAAACTCATCGCTAAAGCCAATGTCGCTCAGATGCAGGCACAACTTGATATCGCACGAACCGAAATTGAGCGCCTGGCGGTGAAAGCCCCGGTGGATGCCGAGGTGTTGCAGGTCAACGTGCGGCCCGGCGAATTCGTTGGGGCACCGCCGGGCCAGCCGCTGGTGATCGTCGGCAACATTGACCGACTACACGTCCGCGTGGAGATTGACGAAAACGACATCCATCGCTTTCAATCGACGGCCAAGGCCGAAGCGCGGTTGCGTGGTGACCCGCGGCAGAAGTTCGCGATGACGTTTGTCCGCGTTGAACCGTTCGTGATTCCCAAGCGATCGCTCAGCGGCGTCAACACCGAACGCGTGGACACACGCGTCCTGCAAGTGATCTATTCCGTCGATCAGGCCGCCGCCAAGGTATATGTGGGCCAGCAGTTGGATGTGTTTCTGTCGGCCGGAGAATGAAAGGCAAGTGCATGTCCGCTCCACATCAGGAGTTTCAATCCCGTCTCGATGCCATTGATGCCGATGATGCGCATCGCGTCGTGTACATTGTCGATTTGGTGTTGGATGAGGTTGTGCAGCGCGGGGCGAGCGATGTGCATTTCGAGCCGACGGCCACGGCGCTCGAACTGCGATGTCGGGTTGATGGCGTGATGCGGCTGGCCGGGGTTCTGCCGCGCGAATTGGGGCCAAACCTGGTCGCGCGGTTGAAGGTGATGGCGGAGTTGTTGACCTATCGCACGGATGTGCCGCAAGAGGGTGGGATTCGCAGTCGTGCCTCGGCGTCGTCGCCGGATATGCGTGTTAGCACGTTTCCGACCGTGCATGGCGAGAAGGCAGTTGTGCGTGTGTTTCAGACGAGCAGCCCGACGATGGAGTTGGAGCAGTTGGGTTTACCCGATGATATTTTGACAACGTTGTCCGCGCTGTTGCAGGAACGCGGCGGGGCGGTGTATCTCACTGGGCCTAGTGGCAGTGGCAAGACGACGACGATCTATGCGTGTTTGCGACGTCTGGTACGCGATGGGTTGGGTCGGCACGTTGTGACCATTGAAGACCCGGTGGAGCAACTGGTCGAAGGAGCAACGCAATCGCAAGTGCGACCGGGCACGGAGTTTGATTTCGCCCGCGGATTGCGCAGCATTCTGCGGCAGGATCCCGATGTGATCATGGTCGGCGAAATCCGCGACCCGGAGACGGCAGCCGTTGCCACTGAGGCAGCGCTGACGGGCCACCTCGTGTTCAGCACACTGCACGCGGGGTCGGCGGCGGGAGTAATCGGGCGATTGATTGAGATGGGAGTTGAACCTTACCTACTGACCAGCGGATTGAAAGGGATTTTGAATCAAAGGCTGCTGCGGCGGTTATGTGGTTTCTGTCAAAACAAAGATGACATGTCGCGCGGTCCCGGTTGCGAACGTTGCCACGGCAGCGGGTATCGCGGGCGCTTCCTCGTCGCCGAGTTGTTGATGCCGGATGCGGCGTTGCGCCGGGCCATACTTGCTAAGGCCGACACTGATGAATTGGAACAGACAGCAACGACGTCGGGCCTGAACACGATTCGCGCGGCCGCACTGGTAGCGGTGGCGGCGGGCCACACAACGGCCGAAGAAGTGGACCGCGTGTTGGGGCCGAAACCTGTATAACGTAGCGGTGAGGCCGATGCTGCATGAATGCCGATGAATTGGTTGCATTGAACGAGCAGATCGCGGCGATGGCCCGGGCGGGATTACCGCTTGATGAGGGGTTGTCGTCGTTGGCTCGCGAGATGGGTCGTGGCCGGCTGAAGAATGTGACGGCCGCACTCGGGCAAGACTTGGCGCGTGGCCGGTCGTTGCCCGAAGCGCTGGAGCTGCGGCGCGATCAACTGCCGCCGTATTATGCAAGCCTGGCGACGGCGGGCATTCGCACGGGGCGTCTACCCGATGTGCTGTGTACGCTGACGGACTATGCACGAACGATTGCCGCCACCCGGTCGATGATCACCGAAGCGCTTGCCTATCCGGCCATGATCTTTGGCTTTGGCTTGCTGGTGTTCGGGTTCCTAGCCTTTGTGGTGATCCCGCAGTTCGAGACGATTTATCTCGATTTCAAACTTACAATTCCACCGCTAACGAAGTTCGCGTTGTTCGTGGGCCGGCACCCACTGCAGTATTTCTTGGTGCCGGCGACGATCCTGGTAGCAACATTCGTCTTCATGCGTTTTCTATGCCGGCGTACGCACACTGGTATTCGCCTGTGGACGCGGCTTGTGTATTCGACGCCGCTGTTGGGTTCGCTGATTCAATCAGCGCGACTCGCCGCGTTCGTTGATTTGTTGGGCGTACTCGTCAAGTACAACGTGCCGTTACCGGAGGCGTTTCAACTCGCCGGCGATGCCTGCAGCGATCCGTTGATCGCGGACCAATCGCAGGACATGCGCGTGCGGCTGGAAAACGGTGTGACGCTCGGCGATGCGTTGTCCGGCGGAAAGCTCCTGCCCGAATGGGTCGCATGGATGGCCAAGTCGGGTGAACGCCGTGGAGAACTGGCGGAGACGCTTCAACAAATTGCTGGTGTTTATCGCCGCCATGTCGAGGCACGGGCCAACGTGCTGCGCAACATGCTGCCGTCCATGCTGATGATCTTTGTCGCCGGTTGCCTGACGATGCTTTTCGTGGTCAGCTTGCTGTTACCGCTGATCTCGATGATTGAAGGCCTGTCGAAATAACGGAGACCGATGCACGGCGACAAGCGATGGTTTGTGTTGCTGGGCGCGGGCAGTGGCCTATTCTTCGCCGTCGCGCTGTTGGGCGTGCTGTTTTATCTGGGCAGTTTCGAATTTGCGGTGCCGGCGATCCTGTTTCTCGTGCTGTTGTATGGTTGGGTGTTTCACATCTTCGTGCGCTATCGACAGGCCCGGCAGGATGAGTTGCTGCACGTCATCATCGCATCCGTGGATGCCAAGCTGCCATTGGTCGGTGCGTTGCGGGCGTACCTTCACGATCGACCGCACGATGCCCTGTACCATTTCCTGGTTGGCCTCATTCTGCACGTAATTGTCGCACCGTATTTCTGGTTGGCGCACGAGTTGTACAAATTCGACAATCGCGTCGGTGAGTTGATCGATGAGCTAGCGTCCGGCGAGACACTGTCACAGGCGCTGAAAGCGGTGCCGGCCGTGGCGAGCCACGAGACGCGGGTCGCCGCCGCGATTGGTGAGTTGTCGGGCAACCTAGCCGAGTGCCTGCGTCGCTCGGCTCGTGAACGCATGACGGCCGCCTGGTTGGAGTTGATACCGCGATTCGTTTACCCGTTCGTGCTCTTGTTCTTTATCTTCGGGCTGCTCGCCTTCTTCATGGTCAATGTATTCCCCAAATTCCAGGCCATCTTCAGGGACTTCAAGTTGCCGCTGCCCGTACAGACCCAGTTCATGATCCTGTGGTGGGACTTTACGTTGCAAAACATTGCCTGGGTCGGAGCCGGCGTGGTGGTGCTCGTGCTACTTGGTGCCGGTTTGATGCGGAGTCCAACTTTGCGCTGGTATTTTCCAGTCATCGGCCGGCTTTATAGTTGGGAAATGCGAAGCCTGGTATTGCGAAGTCTCAGCTTGTTGATGGAAATGGGGCACCCGGCACCGCAAGCACTGGGGCTACTGCAGGAAGTCGGTGATTGGCCTGGCCCAATGCAACGAAGGTTGGCTACAGCAAAACGAGCGATAGAGGCGGGGCAACCACTCGCGGTGGCTTTGCGGTCGGCGCGGCTCTTATCCACGAACATGGTGCCACTGGTGCAATCGGCGGAGCGGTCACGCAACTTGCCGTGGACGCTCAGCGAGTTGGGCGAACTGCTCTCTGGTCGAGCGTACCGCGTCGCGCGGCGGCTAGCGATGTTTGTCGCGCCACTGCTGGTCATCGCCATTGGCGTGGTGGTGGGCTTGGTGGTGATTGGCATCTTCGTACCGTTGGTCAATCTCATCGAGGGGTTGACATGAAACGGCAACGACTTGGCTTCACTGTGATCGAAGTCGTGGTGGGCATCGGCGTGCTGCTCGTTGGTGCGACAATTCTGGCACAACTAGCAACATGGTCGCTGAGCCAACGTGCGCTGGCCGACACCCGGCTGGAAGCGATGGAGTGGGCGACCAATGTGCTGGAAAATGCACGAGCCAAAGCATGGACCGAACTGACGGCTGAATGGGCAGCCGGGCAAAAGCTGCCGGCCGAGTTGGCCGATCGCATGGTCCAACCGGTTGCCACCGTTCGCGTTGAGCCGGAGCCGGGAAGCCCTCGGCTCAAGCGAGTAACCGTCTCGATCCGCTGGTTTATTGCTGAGGGCGCGAAAGCGCCTCCGGTGGACTTGATGACGTTGTTTGCCGACCGCGCGGCGGAGGCCCAGCCATGATCGCACGCAGCGGCCGGCGCGGCACATCGCTGCTTGAAATGCTCGTGGTGATGGCCGCGCTGGCGATTGCGCTGAACTTCGGAGCGATCTTGATTATCGCGGCCATGCGAGTTGATCACATGTCGGCTGAGACAGTGCAGCGCATGACTCGGCACACGCAGTTGGCCGACTTGTTCCGCGACGATGTCGCCAAGGCTGTGACCGCCCCGGATGGCGTCGGCGAATGGAAACGGTCATCGACTTGCTTGATTCTGCAACAGCCTGCTGAACGCTGGGTGATCTATCGCTTTGATGGCGGCATGATCGAACAAATTACCAGAACGCCAGACGGCGAAAAGCGCCGACCCATTCCACTCGGGCCGGCCGAAGCCGAAGTGGAGTTTGATCGCAGCGACGGCGTCATCATTCTCCGCATCGCCGAGCGACACAAGAACATACCCGGCATGCGCCGCGAAATCCGTGCCGCCCTCGGAGGTGACATGAAATGACCCAATACGCATCAACTCAAGCGTGAAATGCGTTGGTCTTG
>JANLTA010000420.1:0-2127 GCA_031362705.1 Gemmataceae bacterium
GTAGAGAGCGACGATTTTTCGGTCAACCATTTCCGGGTCCTTGCCGTGGGGAATGGCGCCGGCCACATAGAACCAATAGCCGTTCGCCACGTAAGAAACCGCGATTTGCTGGATGAATCCTTCGACTGACTTTGCTTCGCACCGATACTGCATACGACCTCTTTGAAGCGAGCATCGGCAGCGAAATGGGGAGAGGGTTTGATGGCACCCTCTCCCAAAAGCCAGTTCCTTCGTTAGAAAACAGCAACCCCACACGCCTACGGCGTGGGAGGCATCCTTGCCTCCAGCTTGCCCGCCGCTTCGTGCGGCGCGTGTTGATGGGCTACCTTCTATAGTTGCAGTTGCTCAATCCATAGCGGTAGCGCAAAACCATCCTTCGATGAACGAACCCAAACGCAAGACGCACGGGTAGCGTTCATCGCCATTTCGCTGCCATTGGAACTTCGCCTTCCCAAGCGAATTTCAAATAGCCACGAAGACACCTTCCCAGGCGCAGGGGTTGGCCATATCCACGGCCAGTCCCTGATCGGTCATCGAGACGGGTTCCAAACCCGTCACCGCTTTCGTCGTTGCATTGTGCCCGGCACCACCCGTCAGCACGCAAACGACAACCTGACTGCCTTGCCAGATTGTCGCCCGTTCCCGCCCACGCTCCCGCGTGAACCGGCACGGCTCCTACTTGCGGCACTCTCCCAGACTGCGGCATTTCAATCACCTGGTCGATTCGTCGTAAATCTCAAGCCCTCGCAGACCATGCGACGGACTTTCGACTTTCGACGCCAGGCACCGGATCACCAAGACCGGCAACCGTAGTCCTTCCCAAGTTAGTCATGAACTTCGCAGCAACGGTCACGTCGCTAGCCGGTGTTACCCGGCGAATGATTGTCGTTTGCCCCAGGCTCCCGCCCAGGCAAAGTTTCCAGGTCTCCGACCTGATTTCGGGGGGCCGAAGGTAGAAGCACCTCCCCTACCCGCCGACAATCACCTTTCGCGTTTCGGCACCGTCTCCGTTGCCACTCACCGGCAAGGGCTTCCGCCCCTCTCATGGTTGAGCTATTCATCGCCGGGCATTTCGCCCGGACGCCGAGCCTTATCATTGACTCGATCCCGCATGTTGCCATGCGGAAACTCCCCACGCCGGCTTGGTTGAACGAACCTCACGGGACTTCCACCCGATTTGAACGCACGAAGCGCCCTTTGGTCCGAACCCCCAAGACAGGATTTTCACCCGCTTTGAAACATGACGGCCTTGCCAGAACACAGGCAAGGCATTTCCTTGTCGCCCTCTTCCCAACAATGGACATGGGATAGAACGTCGGGATTACTTTGGGTTCGCCTCTCTGCCATACGAAGGCAGCGGCAAACCCAGGATAACTCCGACGAGCCTCCCTCGAACCGGACAAGCACGTCTCCGCGCATCCGGCTCTACGGGTCAGCATCCAAGGCGAGTGGTGAACTCGCTCCCTTAAACTGGTGGTAGCCAGCCTTACCGGGCGATGCTGCCTGTCTCGATAACCGTCGCAATCGCGTTTCACGATCAATGACGATCACGGCCTCAGTCGCCGCGCCGGGACGATAGCATGAATTCCAATGGAATCCAGCGGCCATTCAGTTCTCGCGAATACCTTGCTTGCTGGCGACAACGCCAGATGCCGAGCTTCTGAAGGCGTGTAGTTGGCGTCGCGGCTTGCGGGCTTAAATGCGTGTAGCCAGCGTCGCAAATATGCCGGAAAGCGTGTAGCTGGCGTCGCGGTCCGGCAAGGTCACGCCGTCGGGATGGCGCCGGCAACCGATTGAGATCTCACGGCAAATGACCGCCAGAACGTCGGTTCGAGGATGAGCGCCAAAGATCTGATGCAAAGTAATACATAACAGCAAAGGGAAAGAGCTGCCTTTGAGAAGTAGGAAAAAGGGAACTGTTCAATGAGGCTACGACTTCATTCCGCTGAAGAGCGAACGGCCGAGATCTGCGTTCGGCTGTTGAACATAATCCCGTGCAAACGTCTCGGCGTTCATTTTGGCCGCAGACTCCGGCTGCCCGCCGGCGAGAAACACCGTGAACATTTCTTTGGCGATCCGTTCGTAAGCCTGACGAGCTTCATCGGAAAGGCTTGGCATTTGGGTCGC
>JANLTA010000424.1:0-12584 GCA_031362705.1 Gemmataceae bacterium
GCAGCATCACGTCGAATGTCGCGATTAACGGTGGCGGCATTTACATGGAAGGCAACAGCACGTTGACCCTGCGTAATTCAACGATTGCCCGTAACACAGCAGCACTTGCCGGCGGCGGCATTATTGCGCTATATGCCGAACTCGACCTGAACAACAGCACCATTTCCGGCAATTCAGCGAGAAGCGGCGGCGGCATCTTCATCAGCGGTTCGTCCCAGGGCGGAGGAGGCGAACGCGAACCTTACTATTACGGTGCCGGCCCGGCGGTAATCAAGCACTGCACTATCACCGGTAACACCGTTTCAGGACCATCGTCATCCGGAGAGGGCGGCGGCATTTACACCAGGCGCTTTGTTGAGATGTCCAACACAATTGTCGCTGTGAACACCGCGGATGTCGATGACGACCTCCACGCCGAGCCATTCATTCTCCCTGGCCAGTTCGTTATCACGTTCTCCAGCTTTTATTGCTTGATTCAGGATAAAGGCAACGCGGAAGTCGATGATCTCGGCGGCACGATCTTTGGTGTCGCCCCGTTGCTCGGCCCACTGCAAAACAACGGCGGGCCGACGAACACCGTCGCCCTGCTGACCGGCAGCCGTGGCATCAACGAAGCCGACCCGGCCTTTGGTCCACCGCCCTCCACCGATCAACGCGGCTTCCCGCGCGTCGCCAGCAATAGGCTGGATATCGGTGCGTTCGAAGTGCAACCGGGCGTTACGCCGCCGGTGACGCCGCCGCCAATCAACCTCACCGCCGTCGGCTCAGGTCCGAACGGCGACACGATGGTTCGCGTTTACGACAACAGCGGCAAACTGCTGATTACGTTTCAACCTTATGACACCTCGTTCAAAGGTGAAATCCACGTCGCCACTGGCGACATCAATGGTGATGGCGTTGAAGACGTGGTCACCGGAGCCGGCCCCGGCGGCGGGCCTCACGTGCAGACCTTTGATGGCAACGCGATTCTCAACGGCAAGGCCGAACGCATCATCAGTTCGCTCGGCAGCTACTTCGCTTACAACCCCGGCTTCGGTGGCGGTGTCAACGTCGCCATCGGCGATGTCAACGGCGATGGCTTGGGCGACATTATCACCGGGGCGGGCGCTGGCGGCGGACCACACGTCATCGCGTGGAATGCGGCTACGGGCACTGCCATTACCAGCTTTTTCGCTTACGACGCCAGCTTCAAGGGCGGCGTGAACGTCGGTGCCGGCGATGTTGCCGGAAGCAGCGCAGCCGAGATCGTGACGGGTGCGGGCGCCGGTGGCGGCCCACATGTTCGCGTCTTCAATTCAAGCGGCGGGCTGGTCAAAGAGTTCTTCGCCTACGCACCGGCTTTCAGCGGCGGCGTTTATGTCGCCGCCGGCGATGTAAACGGCGATGGCAAGGCCGACATCGTGACGGGCGCTGGTGCCGGTGGCGGCCCGCATGTCAAAGTCTTCGACGGAACTTCGCTGGCGATGATCCGCTCGTTCTACGCCTTCGAGTCGATTTTCTCTGGTGGCGTTCGAGTAGCCGTCGGCAACCTTGACGCCGACGCCAACGCGGAGTTGATCCTCGGTGCCGGTCCACTCGGCGGCCCGCACGTCCGCTTTGTGGATAACGACGTGAACAACACGCAGCTCAACAGCTTCTACTCCATCGACAAGGACTTCAACGGCGGCGTGTTTGTCGGGTAAACCGATTCTGATCCTTCGGCATCTAACGCGGACCGGCATCCCACTTCATCGTGGGTTGCCGGTTTTCTGTTTCTAGTGCATGACACCCGAAACAAGTTTGTTCAGCTGTGCCATTTCCCACTCCTTGACACTTTTCCGCGCGTTCGTCATCATTCCAATCTGTAACTTGAATTGCACGTGAGAGATTTCGACATGGACTTTTCGAAGCGCCGTTGGTTCTCGCGCCGAACGATCTGTACGCATTCACGGCCGATCGTGTCATCGTTGGAAAGCCGCATCGCGCCGGCCACATTTATCGTTGCCAATACCTCGACTTCCGGAGCCGCCGGGTCAGGGTCGTTTCGCCGGGCGATCATTGATGCCAATGCCCTTGCAGGTGCCGACACCATTGTGTTCAACATTCCCGCCGCCGGCGTTCAGACGATTAAGATCAACAGCACTCTCGATGTCACCGAATCAGTCGTGATTGATGGCTGGTCACAACCCGGCTTTTCGACAACACCGCTTATCGAATTGACGGCCTCCAGTTCCCAGCATGCGTTGATGATCACCAACGGTGGAACGACGGTTCAGGGGCTGATCGTCAATGGCTTCAGCTTGGATGGCATCTTTCTGGACGGTGGTGCCAACAACATCGTTCGCGGCTGTTGGATCGGCACGGATAAGACGGGTCTATTGGACGATGGCAACAAATGGGGCATTGCCGTGCGTGATGCGGCCGCCACGATCATCGGCGGCACGACGGCCAAGGACCGCAATGTCATCAGCGGCAACGATGTCGACAACATTCGCATTTGGGGACCGAATGCCGACGGTACAAAGGTCATTGGCAACTACATCGGAACGGATACGACCGGATTAGCGCCCATAAGCGGCAAAGCGGGGCAGGGCGGCATGACCGGCGTGTGGCTCGGCGACACCTACCCGACGCCGGACATTGGTTCGCCCGACCATATCACCATTGGCGGACTCAACCCCGGCGAACGCAATGTCATTGGAGGCATGAGCCGCACCGGTGTCCAAAACTTCGTCGCCACGCACGACAACTTGATTCAGGGCAATTATGTTGGCGTGAGCGCGGATGGTAAGTCGGTGATCGCCAATCTCTTCGGCGTCACAGCCGAGTTGGATTCGTTCAACATCACCATTGACCGCAACGTCATCGCCAGCACCCCGGTGGGCGGCGTCGGCAATGTCTACAGTCAAGGAGTCATTATCGGTGGAACGGCCGGCACGGCACATCACAACATTGTCACCGGCAATTTGATGGGCCTGACTCCGGACGGCCTGAGCCAACTCGGGCAAATGGATCATGGCGTTGTTATTGTACGGGCGAACAACAATCGCGTTGGCGGTACGACGGTTGCCGAACGCAACGTCATCTGCGGCGCGACATTCGACGATGTTGGCTTTTATGGCAGCGACGCCTTTGCCAATGTTGTGCAAGGCAACTACCTAGGTACGGACATCACTGGCACCAAGGCGATTGGCGGCGGCCTGCGCGGCGTTTGGATCGGCGATAATTACCCGCCATCAATCGGCGCGGCCCATGACAACACAGTCGGCGGTACCGCACCCGGAGCCGCCAACGTCATTGCCGGCAATGGCGGGGCCGGCATCTGGGTCACGCTCGGGGCACATCACAATACGATTCAGGGCAACTTTATCGGCTCGGACACGACGGGCACGATCAACCTCGGCAACTTCTTCGGCATTTTCATGGAAATCAACTCTGCCAACAACACCATCGGAGGGTCAACTTCCGGTGCCGGCAATGTCATCGCCTTTAACAAACACGATGGCATTCTCGTTGGTTATGACAAGAACTACAGTGCGATTCTTACGCCTGCCGGCGCGGCCAATCGCATTTCCGGCAACGCCATTTTCGACAACGGCGACTTGGGTATCGACCTCGGCAGTGATGACCTTGTCACACCCAATGATCCGCTTGACGCCGACACCGGGCCGAACCTGTTGCAGAATTATCCTGTGATCGTCAGCGCCAAGTCCGGCGCGGTGACATTGGTCAGCGGTGTGTTGAAGAGCGCGGCAAACACGTCTTACACAGTTGAGTTCTTCGCCAGCAAAAGTGCCGATAGCAGCGGTTTCGGCGAGGGCGGCCGCTACCTCGGTTCGACGACCATCACAACCGACGCTACAGGCCGAGGTATGTTCATCGACAAGTCAGTCAGTGGTGCAACGACGGCCGGCGAATTAATCACCGCCACCGCCACCGATGTGGCCGGCAACACCTCGGAGTTTTCCAACGCCGTGTTGGTCAATGTATTACCGCGAGTCACGTCGCTGGTCGTCAATGGCGGCGAAGCGCAGCGGTCGCGAGTCACATCACTTACAGTCAACTTCAATCAGTTCGTATCGGCACCACTGTCCGCGTTCGAGTTGAAACGACAACTGGGCAACCTCCCCGTTAACCTCAGTATTACATTGACGACCGATCTGTTTACGAGCGCAAAGCTGACATTCACCGGTGGACCTGTCGAAGCGACATCACTTTCCGATGGCCGCTACACGTTCACCGCGCTTGCGGCTCAAATAAGTAACGCAAACGGGGCATTGGACGGCGACGTCAACGGCACCGGCGGTGACAACTACATCGTCATCGGCAATCCCGCGACCAACAAGCTCTTCCGCTTCTTCGGCGACTCCGACGGGGACGGCGCGGTTGCCGCCAACGACTTCATTCAATTCCGTCTGGCGTTTGGCGGTTTCTCATTCATGTTCGATTTCGACAACGACGGCGCCGTCGCCGCCAACGACTTCATCCAATTCCGCCTACGCTTCGGCGGATCGATTTAGGCATACCAGCAGCCCATAATAAGTCCGACAAAATTAGATCGAACCGCCCGAGCAGCCGCGCGAACAGCCGTCACATCGCCAAGTGTATCGTCATACCGCTCCACGCCCGCCCCGGTCAGATACCACGATTGGCTCGGCGTTTGGTTGTCGAACGCGTTGAGAAAAGAAATACCTAAGAGCTGTTAGGATCATAATCAATCCATGAAACGTGGCTAAAGGGGGACCGGCTGCCAGCGCTAATATGAATCCGATGATCAGGGTATAGAAGCCCCACGGTCGAACCTGCCAAATACCCACCACGGAGATAGGCAATAGTGCCAGCGCTAACACCAATACGTATTGGTCCAGCATAAATGGACTATCGGGAAGGGCAAGCATGCTGCGCAACACTGTGGGAATGTAAAGCGCGCCACAAAGTGCGAAAAGGCTGATCAAAACACGATACGTGGTGTCACGCATGGTAACGCATTCTGACCAAGCTCACCGGGATTGGCCCCACTGGGTCATATTGTAGGCAGTTCGGCAATTGCAGGGTCGGCATCACTTACAGCACCTGTTTCCGCTATCCACCTACTTCGACTTATTAGCCTTCAGAAACGCTTCCAGCGCGGCCCCGAACTCTGGTTTCGCGAGCGTGGTCATGTGGTCGCCGCCTTCGACAATCTTGACTTCGCCGCGGCCGAGCAGCTTTCGGACTTTTGCGACCCGGTTCTTCACATGATCGGATTCGTTGCCGCCGTGGATGAACAGGACGTGAGCCGTGCACTTTTGCAGTTGCTCCACGGTCACTTCCAGATCCTTGAAGCTGCGACCAGCCAACGCAAACGCCTTTACATCTTTGCCGCCAAACATGAACTTGGCAATCGCGTTCGCTTGCTCTTCGGACGGCGGCGGCTTGTTGGCCGACGTCACTGCCATGATGTATGACCCCAGGCCTTTGCCCTCATCCACCGCCTTGGCAAAGATCTCGCAGTCGGAGAAGTCGGACGCTTTCACCCCCGTGATGACCGGCGCTTGCCCGCCGTAGACGACGCTGAGGACACGCTCGGGGTGAGTCGCAACCACCTTGCCGGCAATGAACGACCCACTCGAGTAGCCGATCAAGTGGGCCTTTCCGAGCTTAAGGTGATCGAGCAGACGCACCACGTCGGCCGCCATTTCGATGCCGTACTTCTCTTGCTCGTGCGGCTTATCGCTCTTGCCGTGGCCCCGACAATCCAGAGCAATCACCTGAAACCCATCCGCGCCTTTGAGTTTGGTGTTGCCAGCCCAATCCCCGCCCCACATGCTGGAATCGGCCATCCATCCGTGAATGAGGACGATGGGTTCGCCCGTCCCGACCGTGACATACCGAATCTTCACGCCATTCGAGTCGAACACCTCATCAGCCGCACCAACAGGCCCAGCCACGAGACAGCAAATTA
The DNA here is from genome assembly GCA_031362705.1 of Gemmataceae bacterium. Lineage (GTDB taxonomy): Bacteria > Planctomycetota > Planctomycetia > Gemmatales > Gemmataceae > JAIBBI01. The sequence continues at coordinate 5,924 of JANLTA010000424.1, forward strand.
CAATTGCCGTCAGCAGAATCGGATACTTCATTGGCGTTTTCCCTCGAATGTGGTCCCCACTTGTTGGGGTTAACAAATGCCGTGGCCCCGACGACTGCTAGCAATTCGTCGCCGGGCGTGAAATCTTGGCAACGGGGTGTCGGTTTGAGGGTGATTCTGGCTGCGCGTCATGGTACACGAAGAACGGTCGCACTGTGCTATCCCCGTCAGGAGTAACCAAATGGCTCGGCGATCCTACTTTCTGCCGTCATCGTCATTGTTGCTATCGTCAGGCCTTTTGCTTTTCCCGTGCCGCTCTCCAGTTTCATGACCTTTCTTGAGGCTCTCAATTACTCTGCGCCGAAGTACAGAAAAAAGCAGGATCAAGAACACGCCAAAACCGACGCCGATCACAATCGCCAACTGCTTCATTTCCACTGGTCCGAAAACGGACAACATAGACGATTTCTCCTTACGCCACATCTTGCGACTACCTAGATCGACCCGCCGAAGCGCAACCGGAATTGAATGAAGTCGCTGGCGGCGACGGCGCCGTCGTTATCGAAATCGAACATTGGCGTGGTACCTCCCAACGCCAGTCGGAACTGGATAAAGTCGTTGGCGGCGACGGTTCCGTCGCCGTTGGCATCACCGAAAATGCGGAAGATGTTTGTTGGCAATGCAGGTGTAGGAGCCGATGCGAAACTGAAATCATCCATCGGCGAACCATCGGCAACACCGTTGCCATCGCCATCGAAGCCCGCGTTAGTAAAGCCACTGGCTAGCACTTTGAGCGTGTAGCGACCGTCAGCAAGAGATTTACTTTCGACGGCACCGCTGGTGAATGTCAGCGTGACTATTGTTCCCGGCCCGCTGTTATCAACGGCAGAGATCAGATCCACGGCCGCGCCATCACTTTGGCGATTGAGTGTGAACGCGGCTTCCGCAGCACCGAGGAATGTAACAATCGAATCAAACGTGACTTTGACTTCCGTGACACGAGATCGCTGCACATCACCATTGTTGATGATGAACGGGTTACTGGCGGCCAGCTTCGCCGGTATGGCAAGCGTCTGCACCTCGACGGCACCCATGTCGGCACCGGCACCTATGCTGCGAGCGAAACCGGCACCACGTTGATCAGTTGTAAGAGCAGCGGGGTTGGAACCAAAGTTGATGACCGGGCTGATTGCCCCGGGAACATGCGTAAGCGTTGGTCCGCCATTGTCGGCAAGAGGGCCGAGAAAGAGATCGGCACCGATCATCAGATTACCACTAAGATCGTTGAGCGTCGTGATTCCCGCGCTATTGCCCAGTGCCGTGGTTTTGTAATCGACGATGGCACAGGTGATGTCGGAGGAAAGTGCATTGACATTGCCCGAAACAATCGAGCTTTCGAGGCTGATCTTACTGGCGCTCGCACAGTGAATGCCACCGCCACCCTGGTTGATGCCGACGCTGTCGGCGGTATTGTTCGAAATCGTGCTGTTCTGCACAATCAACACACCGGATGTGCCCGCGAACAGCTCGATGCCGCCACCCGTGAAGCCCGCGCTGTTTCCGGAAATGGTGCTGTTGCGAACGATCAAGCCGCTGACAAACGATGCACCCGTGAAGGCGATGGCACCGCCGCTGCCGAAAGTGGGCGATGTGCTGACATTACCCGAAAGCGTGCTGTTGAAGATGTTCAATGCAGCACCGGTGGCATAGATTGCGCCGCCATCATCGCCGGTCGTATTCCCGCTAATCGTGCTGTCCTGCACGATGATCGTCGTGCTGGCCACGGCACGGATGGCACCGCCATCGGCTGTATTGCCGGTCGTCGAATTGTTTTGCAGAGTGCAGCCTTTCAGCAAGAGTCGACCGAGCGCCGTGGTCATGGCAATCGCACCGCCGCCGGTCGTGGTCGTTGTGCTGTTCTCAATCTTGCAATTCTCAAGTGTTACGTTTTCATCAGCAATGGCCATTGCACCGCCGGCCGCGTTGGTGGAGCCGCCGGAAATCGTCATGCCGCTAATGGTCACATTGATGAAGCCGGCACCGGAGATATTGAACAAGTGGCTCGTCGTGCTGACGGTTTTGGTATTGAGCAGAGTCAGCAACGAGTTGCCGGTGCCCAGAATGGTGACACTATCGCTGATAACAAACTCGCCGGCTACAGCACTCAGCGTAATCGTCGTAGCCCCGGCGAAGATGCCGGCACTGTCAAACGTGATCAGACCGGCACCCGGCAACGAATTGGCATCAAAGAGTGCCTGCCGCAGGCTGCCGGGCAACTGGCTCGGTCCGGTCACGATGCCATCCGACGTGTTGGTGACAACAAACGTGTTTGGTGCCGTCACCATGAATGTGCCGAGGAAGCCGGCGATCGCGGCCGTGCCACCAAGATCGCTCACCTGATTTGCTTCCAGCGAGACGGAATACAGGCCGTTGTCAACCGAATCCCAAGTGCCACCCGGTGCATTGATCTTGTAAGTCGCCGTGCGCGGCGAGCCGTTGCTATTCACATCGACACTGACAAACGTTGCGAGTTTGTTGAAGCCGTTAGGCCCGACGACGCGAACATCGTTGCTGTCCAATGTCGCTTTGTTGATGGACGTATCATCGGCAAAGACGACGCTAAATGTATGCGTTGCACCTCCGTTAGTGGTGACGTTTGGCAAGGTGCCGACCACAGCGGTTGGCACATTGACATCGATTTCCACCGCGCCAATATCCACTTTGCCGCCAAGCTGACGAGCTTGCCCGCGCTGATCGGTGCCAACTCCTCCAGGATTCGACCCGGCATTAATCAATGGGCTGCCGGTCAGTGGTGCAAACGTCAACGTCGACCCGCCGTTGCCGCCCAGTTTGCCCAACAGCAACGGCGTGCCGGGTGCCAAGTTGCCGCCTTGATCGGTGACATTAGCGTTGTTGTTATCGCCCAATGCGCTATTCGACATGTTCAAAAGTTGCAGCGCGTTGTTGGCGATATCAGAACCGCCAAGCGGTGCCACGTTGCTGGCGATGACGCTGCTCACCAAGTTCATGGTCGGAGCCGGAGTGCCGGGCGTAGCCCAGTCAATACCGCCACCATTGAAGCGCGCTGTGTTGCCGACAATGGTGCAGTTCTGAATGTTGATCGTGCCAATGATGTAGCGAAAACGAAGCGCGCCGGCATTCGAAGCGCTGGAGTTTCCGGTAATCGTGCAGTTGCGGATCAGGACGCCGCCAGCGCCGACCGTATTTCGGAAGTAGATCGCACCACCGTCATTGATCAGCGCTGTGTTGCCGGAAATCGTGCTGTTGATAACAGTCAGGCTGCTGGGTGTGCCGTTTCCCGTGATGTAAATCGCACCGCCCTTACGGCCCGCCGTGTTGCCGGAGACGGTGCAATTCTGCACGGTAATGGTGCTGCCCGCCAGACCGTGGATAGCCCCGCCATCAATGGTCGAACTCGCCGCCGTGTTGCCGACAAGAACGCAATTGGCAACAGTAAGATTGCCACCCGACGCCGTCACTGCGATGGCACCGCCTCCCGTACCGGTCGTTTGGTTGCCAGTAATAATGCAGTTATTGAAGGTCACGATTTCATCAGCTATGGCTACAGCGCCACCGGACGACGCCGCGTTGCCGCCCGAAATGGTCATGTTGACGATACTCACCGTGATGATTCCGGGTCCGTTGATATCAAAGATGCGGCTTGTCGTACTGTTTGCGCGAGCATTGATTACCGACAATTGGTTTGTCGCCGTGCCGGAAATCGTCACACTGTCAGTAATGGACAATTCAGCTGTAGTCAGCGCAATCGTGCGCGGTGTCGCGAAGAACGCCGCGTCAAATGCAACAATTTCCTGTCCGATATTGGCATTGGCATTCACGATCGCCTCTCGCAACGAGCCGGCACCGCTGTCGTTGGCATTCAAGACCGTGTAGATCGTCGGCATCTGCACGGTGATCGTACCGCGCGGACCAGCCAATACTGCGATTGGCGACGTATCGGTGACTTGTGCTGGTTCAACGCTGACGACGTAAGTGCCATTGTCAGCGACATCCCAACTTCCGCCGGGCGGGGTGAAACGATAGGTCGCCGTTCGCGGCGTGCCGTCCGAATTGATGTCCACTCCATTGTACTTGGCCAGGATGTTAAACCCGCTTGGACCGGTAATGCGAATATCGTTGCCGTCCAGCGTGCCGACACTGATGGCCGCGTCGTCGGAATAGGCAATCGTAAATATGTAATTCGTGCCACCAGCCGTCGTCACGCTACCAAACGACCCGGATGCCGTCGGCGTCGTCGCATCGAATTCGATTGAACCAATGTCGGATGCGGGGCCGACAATCCTTGGTTGGCCACGCTGATCGAAACTGAGACTAGATGGCGTGAAGCCCGCGTCAATGAGTAAACTTCCGAGAAGTGGCGCGATCGATAACGTTGGCCCGCCATTGCCGCCAAATGCACCGAGGTTCAGTGCCGATCCGAATGGCAAGTTGCCGCCCTGATCATTCAGCGATGTAATCCCGGCGACATTCCCGATCGCGCAGTATTTGAAGCTGAAGGTCGTGCCATTGTTCTCCACATCCGGATGTCCGGCCGAACCTGCCGCCGAATTCCCAGAAATGATCGAGCTTTCAACATAGATCGTACCGGTGCCGCCGAAACGCTTGATGCCACCGGCGTCGACGGTCACCGAGTTGGTTGTGATTGTGCTACTAATGACCTGCAATTGCGTATTGCAGTTTTGCAGGCAGAATGCACCACCGTCGGCAGCCTTGTTGAGATAGAACGTGTCGTTTTGAAACAGCAGCACGCCTGGCGTGCCGTTGGAATAAAATGCCCCACCCTGGTTCGCACTGGTGTTGGACGAAAGTGTGGTATTGGTCACCGTCCAACTTCCGCCCGCACCATAGAGCGCGCCTCCATGTCGCGCGGAAGCGTTGTTGGACACGGTACAATTATTGATGGTGACAGCAGTCCCAGCCACCGCGCGGATCGCTCCGCCGTCGGCCGTGGTGCCGCCGGTACTGTTGGCATTCAACGTGCAATTCTGCAACGATAGAACGCCACCCGCAGTGGTCACGGCTATGGCACCGCCGCCAGTCGTGTTGGTCTTGTTCTTAGCGAATGTCACATCAGTAAACGTCACGGACTCATCGGCAATCGTCACAGCACCGCCAGCCGACGTGGCATTACCACCCGTCAATGTCAGCCCGGAAATGTCAACGGTGATGGTGCCGGCACCGGAGATATTGAACAGCCGCGACGTCGTGCCTTGCGCCGCCGTGTTGGCGATGGTAATGATATTAGACCCAAGCCCGGTGATCGAAACGCTAGCCGTCACGTTGAGTTGGCCCAAGCTCAGATTAATAACATGCTGCGAGGCGAACAACACGGCGTCGAAAATAATCACATCCGTCCCGCTGACCGCAGCATTCACACAATAACGAACGTCACCAAACAGGCCACTTCCCGCGCCGGCATCCCCAAATGCATTGACGGTGTAGATCGCCGGCGCCAAACGGTCTTCAAGGGTGTGAAGTACGAGGCGAGCGCGGTGAATGGGCTTGCAAGCGCGTGACATGGTTGGCAGGCTCCAGAATGCCTCTAACTACGAAGTATTATTGATGAGGCGATTCTAGCCAGCCGAGCGCTCAAGCGGCTAGCGATGCGCCGGTCAATCCGCAATTTCGTCTCAACTCCACCGGCCCGTTTGACCGATAAAACCGACGAATCACCACCAACTGCGGGCCTGCGGCAACGGACTGCTGCTCGTTCCACGGACGGAACTGGCCCCGGTGGCGTGGTGAGTCGGACGCGGGGGGAGTTCCACGATGAGCATGCAGCGCCGCACACGATTGCTAATGGCCAGTGTTTGCCTGATGGCCGGTGGCTTGACCGGCTGCCAAACCAATCTTGCCGGCATGACGCTGCCGAGTCCGCACTACTTGCAACATCGGCCGCAGTACTTCCCGCCGGAGCCGAGTTTCCCATTGTCGCGCGAGCTGGCAACGATGCAGGCACAAAATCAAGCAGCGGCCGCGGCCGAATCCGGCGCGAGCGGTCGACTACCGGCCGCGGTCACCGCGCCGAGATAAACACAAAACATGTCCGACTGCCTTCAACCTCCGGGACGTCCCCCGGGGGTTTTCCTTTTCTCATTACACATTCACCTGTCACATTCGATACTGCGACCCTTGCCGGGGGTTGGTTACCTATATTTGACTGCATGAAATCTCCACGATTTCGCAGGGCGGAGACCACGGCCATGCGGCAATTCGTCAGCTTGCTATTGATAAGCGCCAGCGCGACATTGGCGTTGGCCGGGCCGCCGCAGCAACCAGCCGGCGACGTCCGACCGCCAGTACCGTTGGCTCCGCGATCAAATGTATTGACTGACGAACCGTGGCGCGATATCTCAACGAAGCCGCTTGTTGCTCCCGAGTTGGACAAGCTCATCGCGGCGGAATTGAAACAGGATCATCTCAAAGCCGCACCAATAATTGGCGACGAGGTTTTCGTTCGCCGGGTGTATCTCGATCTCACTGGCCAATTGCCATTGCCGGCCGACGTGCGCGAATTCGCCGCCGACACGGATTCGCAGAAGCGAGCCAAGCTCATCGACAAATTGCTTGCCAGTGACGAGTTCGCCAGGCATTGGATGCGTTACTGGCGCGACGTGATTACGGTGAAGCTCAGCGACCG
>JANLTA010000995.1:0-1837 GCA_031362705.1 Gemmataceae bacterium
GACCCTCTCGAAGTTCATGAAACAGCGCAAAGTGCGCCTGTTCCACGGACATCGCAGAATCAAGCCAGATTTCGTTCTTGGGAATGAAATCGTACTTGTATCCGTGTCCGGCGAAAACGAAGTCGCCGTCGAGATGCTGCCTGACTTTCGGACCGTCGACGATCCAAACTTTCAAGCCGGCTGATGAACGTAGGAAACACCGGTACACTCCCTTCACGGGCAGCGCACTAGTCTTTTCGCGTTTCAGCGCACGCTTCTCGTCGCGCTTGCGCATCGCCAGTTCCAGTTCAAGACCGGCTTTGTGAGCGCGATCATAACTGTAGCCCCGCTCGCGCATCAGTTTGCGCTCGATCAGTTCGTGGGCTACCGTGTATTCCAGTTCCTCGATGCCGATACGATTGTCGATCCAGACTTCATCGTCGGGATTGAAACGATAGCGTTGATCGTTGCCGCCCATGATGAAAGCGGGGTACACGAAGCGCACAACTTGCGCGCCCTCGACCAACCAGATTCTTTGCCCTTGTCTTTTGCCGAGCCGAACAAGCAATCGGTTAGACGGTTCGGCTTGTTGAAGTCGATAGCGTTGACCCACTGCCGTTTGGATTTTCGCCGCTCAAATTCGGTCCGGTGAGCGAGCGCACCCTTGATGCTCGCGCCCGGAACGACGAAGCGTATGAGTGTACTTCGATCACGTCCAAGGACGGATGCCGTATTCGGTTGAGGTTTGCTAGGGTAGTCAATGTAGGGCTCCGAAAAGGGCACATCATCCGGGTCATGCTGTTTGCTCGCGGTTCGCAGGCGCGAGGATTCGATTCCACCGCCGATCCGCCACCAACCTTCGAATTTGAGGTCTATCGTTCCGATAACCGGTTTGCGAACAGATTTTGCGGTGAGCTTCAGTTCTTCGTCCACGCGCCACTCCTTGGCCTCTGGAATTTCGCCTGCGCGCCACGCCACAAAATCATTCCAGCCCTTTGGCTCGCTGCGGTCGAAAGAGTGAAAAACTGCATTTGATGCAAGCTTGATCATTCCCAGTCCAGCCCGCCCGCCCTGACCCAAGCGCAGATATGGGCAGTTCAGTAACGACAGCGTGTTTTTGAGTTCGCGCTGCGCGCATTGCGCGTCTTCGCCTGAATCGCTTTCAATCGACATGTCGAAGGAAAACCGTGTTCCGGTTGGCACCATGACGCGATCAAATTTCGCATGCTCCGCAGCAACGCCGCGAGGGTCAATCGCGACATTCTCTCTCACAATGGGATAGTCGCGTGACAGGAAATTGAGCACAAGATCGTTCTTGATCGTTTGGGGCGATAAAATCCCCATTACCGGCTGATTGTATTGGTCGTGTACGAAGCCGCAGTCTACTTCAATACGTGAAGCTGTGCCTTCCTCTGTCTTGTCCTCTTCCCACCCGAACAACCTATTGGTGGGATGGTCAGGTTTGGCAAGATCGCCTTCACCGAAATAGTCGGCATGCAGGTGCCGCAGCACGCCGGCCAAGCTGGTGCCCATGAGCATTGGCAGGCCATTGACGTCACGCACAAGTGCGTTGTCGTGCTCCGCCGTGTTTTCTCCGGACGCAGAACAGATTGGCGACGCGGCTTCTATTGTGACGCGTACGACCTGGAGAGTGGCACGGCGAGGTGTGAGTTTGGACATGCTCATTTTCCACGCTCCTTCAATCGCGTCCTTCGCCACATCGTTTGTGCCGCTTCACGCACAACGTGATAATCGTTGGTGTCAGATAGCAATAGCGATTTCAGACTGATGGTCTTGAGCGGTGAAGGGGACGAATCTGAAGGATCCTGCTCTGCAGGCAACTGAACGTTGATTCCCC
>JANLTA010000437.1:0-1575 GCA_031362705.1 Gemmataceae bacterium
TCGTCACCATCGACCGCTGGACCGCCCCATCGTTAATGATCAGGGCGGTGACTTGAGGAGTTGCCGCGTTGTTGATGAGTTGGACCGTCTCGATTTCGCTATAAGTGACCGCGAGTTGGCCGGCGCTGTAGATTTTTCCGCCGACGTCTCCGCTGATTTTACCGGCACAATCATAGACCAGCTTGTCGCCAGCGCCACCATCCACGGATCGGCCGCCAGCCACTTGATCACCATGGATGAACGACACCAGCACTTCATCGTCGTATGTGCTGCCGACGACATTCTGGAACTGACCGCTGAGCAACAGGTTGTAACCCAGCGGCGTGATCGTTTGTGGCGCGGACAGGCCGAGGTTGACGGACACGCCGCCCTGAGCATCCTCAAAACTCAGCGTGTTGGCCCCGCCGGTATCGGTGACGATCTGCGAAGACGCACCGAGAACACCGGCGAATGAATAGGTGTCATCACCGGATTCCCCGAAGACGGCGCTATTGCCGTAACCCGCTACGCCGATCTGATCGTTGCCGAAACCGCCTTTAACGGAGTCATTGCCACCACCGCCGTGGATGACGTCATTGCCGCTGCCGCCGGTGATGGTGTCATTGCCGCTGCCGCCGACGATGGTGACGGCTATTGTCATCTTGCCCACATCAATGAAATAATCCTGCCGGTCGGCGATGACAAGCAGCACGGGTAACGGATCGGCTTTGGACCCGATACCGTTGAGAGTGATCGAACTGGTGCCCGGTGTCGAACCAGCTTGGCTATTCAAAGTCAGCGCGGAAAAAGCTTCGAAGTATGCATCGAATTTGGAGCCACTAACATCGCTGAACGATATGCGCGTCTGACCGGTCCCAGCGATGGCATCGACAGTTGTGGTGTTCCATCCATGGCTTTCATAGCTCAAATTGCCGACAAACAACTTGTTACTGAGTTGCTCAATGCCGCCGAGAGTCAATTGCAAAGCGGGCGTCACAAAAACGGTTTTTTCAGATGCCCCTTCAGCCGTATAAACGAACCCCCCATCTTGACGACTGCTGCCGGTCTGGATGGCCGTATCAACACCAAGTCCACCACCGCCGTCGAAGACAAAGTCATGCACTCCGGCCAAGCCGCTGTCGTAGTCGATAGTGAGCGAATCACTTTCGTTGTCGGCTCCATACAGGAACACCCATCGTGTTGTTTCCGCTGGCCGAGACGCCAGTTCCGCATATGTCCCCAGATTCGATCCAATCGCCATCTTGAATTTCACTTCGCCTACTGGACCAGGGACTTGTTTCATCTCTGCGATAAAGCTATCGGCGCCATTGCCAGCCGGTGCGGTGTAAACCAGAGCTTCATGGGCGACGCTGGCAAACACATCGAAGAAGCTATTGATGTCCACACCTGCCATGGGTGACTGGCTTTCGAAGTAGACGGCATGACCAGAGTTGGCTAAGAGCGGCGGGCGCGTCGCAAAGTTGGGGCTAAGACCGTAGTTGCCGGAAACATTGTCGGCAGTATGCCCGATGTGTCGCACCCAATTCTGCGCCTGTGTGTACGTTGCCGGCGTCGAACCATAATTGGTGATGCTGC
>JANLTA010000451.1:0-1957 GCA_031362705.1 Gemmataceae bacterium
CTGAACTGGGCCATCGACTGGGGGCTTCCGCTGCAGCGCGTCGTCGACATTCTCGCACAGGTCGACGTGAATCGGGCGCGGCTGGAGCCGGGTCGCGGCTGAGCCGGTTTTGTGAACCGAAACGAAATCGGGTGGCTGGGGTCGAGCACAGCGAGCCCCATAGGCATCAAGTTAAGGCGTAATCCCCGAGTGAAGGATCGTTTAGGAGTTCGAACGTGTTGGGTCGTTTGCGTTGATTTTGTCGAGCCGTGAAGGAGATGGCGCGGCTGATGGTTTCCAGTGCTTCCCGGAGTCGGCGAGGATGTCTCAGGGAGTGGGCGATCAGTATGGCGTGGCGGCGAATGAGCTGAGAGGCTTTGGTCAGGCTCAGTCGCGCGTCGCCCCACGGACCCGTCAGCGTCACCCAGTGCTCGACGACCACGGCCAAGAGTCGGAACCACAGTTGGGCCATTTGTCGAGTGACCGACGAGCCGATCCATTGGTCGATCTGTCCAATCGATTTCCAGCGCTTGAACAACAGTTCGATCTGCCAGCGGGCCCGATACAGCACCATCGCTTCCTGCGGTGTCAACATGTCGGTGGGCACGTTGGTCACCAGGATCGTCCAATCGCACCAAGCCAGTCGTTCGCGGCTGGGGGTTCGGCCGTTCTTGCGTCGTGCCTCGGCGATGAGTTTCTGCCGCCGCCGGTTGGCCACTTCTTCGGGCAGACGCCAGGCAATGATGCGGCAGTCGACTTTGCGTTGGGCGCCGATCTGCACGGGCTGGTCCACCATCGGACCCGGCTGCTCGGCCAACCAATCCAACAACGTCACGGGCCTGCCCTGCGAGGTGAAGACGCTCGTGCCAAACTGCAATCGAGACAGCCAGAACACGTTATTTTGCGAGAACCTCTCGAAGACGGAGGTATCGAAGTAACCGAGGTCGGCGATTCGCAACGAGCCGGGAGGCAGCGCGGCCGACTGCAGGGGGGTCTTATAGTCGCAGTCTCGTCCAGCTTCGATCGACAGGGCCTGCCAAGCGCCGCTTTTCAAATCCCATTGCACCTGGATTTTCATGGCGGCCTGACCACTCCCGTGCGAGCCGCCACAACCCGGAAAACGGCCTTGCAATTCGTTCGGCAGCGAGATGACGGTGCTGTCCAGAATGAGCACACTGGTAAATCGCGCCAACAAAGGCGCCAGAGCCGCTTGAGAGTCCAAGGCAAAACCGATCGTCCGCCGAAACAGGTTCTCCGCAAATTCCACCAACTGCGGCGTAAACCGCTGCTCGATCGCTTGAGGAGTGACGTCCACTCCGCAGGAGGCCGCCATCTCGGCCAACTCCTTGTCCGACGTCTGGGGCTTGGACAAAAACGCCAGGACGAACGTGCGGGCCAGCGTGGCTGCCGTAAATTTCCGCTGGCGTTGAACGACGCAGTGCACTTGATTGACTTCCTCAGCCCAAATTCCCAACAAACTCTCAACAGCCGTAGCGATCCGTGCTATCATCCGCATCGGGAAGCTCCTTCTTCCATGCCGTCGGTTCGTGACACAAACGACGATGGATGACGGACTTCCCATTTTTTTGGAACATCAATCCCTTAACTTGATGCCTATGGGGTCACGCGCCAGCGAGCCCCCAGACCGATCGAACTGGGGGCGAACCGAAAGCGGTTCGACCCCAGCCACCCCCCATGGTTCAGACGCCCGGCTTTCATTGAAAAGCTGGGCTTCTTCGTTATCCCTCGTCCCCTTGCCCGCCACGCGCCAATCGTCACAATGCAGTAAGTGCGCGTTTTTTTTCGTTCACTTGTGGCCAGATTCGAGCCGGAGATTCATGCGAGAATGTCTCAAACATCGGAACTCTACGATGAATTGATGGTCGACCTGAAGCAAACGGCCTTGTTGGGCTCGTGCGCGAGCGTGCTGGGTTGGGACGAGCAAACCTACATGCCCCGCCGGGGGGCATGTAGGTTT
>JANLTA010001000.1:0-3768 GCA_031362705.1 Gemmataceae bacterium
TCAACGCTCCACCGTGTCAACCATCAAGGTCGATTTCGATCAGGTGGTCACGTTGCCGGTCAATGTTGCCGATGCGTTCACATTGACCCGTCAAGGCGGTGGCACGGTGACTCTCAGCGGCGTCGCCGTGAATAGCCCGAACACGTCCGTGACGCTTACCTTCACCGGCGGTTCGGTCGATTTCAATTCCCTCGCGGATGGCCGATATGATTTAACGATTTTGTCATCCTTGGTGACGGGTGCCGGCGGCAACCTCGACGGTGACGATAACGGCGTCGGCGGCGACAACTATTCGATGGTTGGAACGCCCGCCAATGGTCTGTTCCGTCTCTTTGGCGACTCAGACGGCGACGCCAGCGTAGCTGCCAACGATTTCATTCAGTTCCGCTTGGCACTCGGCGGCCCTAATTCTGTGTTCGACTTCGACAACGACACCGCCGTTGCCGCCAGTGACTTCATCCAGTTCCGCCTGCGATTCGGCGGATCGATCTGAGGTTTGGAAGGTAATCGAAAAGCGTCAACTTGACAGGCGCCACATGTCGAGTTGACGCTTTCATCACTCCAATTGCACTATTGCGCCAGCCAGCGCACGTATTTGTAAATCACGATGCCGGTAAGTGTCAGGGCGATCGGCGTAATGAAGACCAGAACCTGGAACCACGTGTCGGGCGGTGGCGGTTCCGCGCCGACAGTTTTGGCTTCTTTGCGGGCGGTACGATTGGGCGCACTTTTGGTCCAAGCCACGATGTTTGTGATAATGGCCGCGGAGTCCAGCAGTTCGAGTAAACAACAGGTCAGTTCGAGCAATTCCACTGCCGTTGCCCCTTGTGAATGTTACCCCGGCGTTGTACGGTGACTGCGTGGCTTCGTCACGAATGAGGAACTGCGATGGACGCCGATATCACTGCCGCGGCACAGCAAAAACAGCGTGAATTTATGAGCTTGTTGCCGTTGACCCGCGAGATCGCGGGCATGGCCAACGTCGAAACTGGCAAGTATTTCAATGACGGACAAATGGACGCGCGCATGCACGCGCTTCTGAATGCATATAAAGTTGCGCGGCAACTGATGATGGAAGTGTCGAAGTAGCTCACGCCCGTAGTGCGATCGCAGTGGCTGTGGCATATTTTCGCGTGACGGCCACCGTCAGCAAGACATTCCCGACGCCAAGCTCAGCCGCTCGTTCAAGCATCTGGCCGAGCAGGATCACCTGCGGCTTGCCGGCTAGGGAGCGAATTTCAACATCAATGCGCTGAGAAGCGCGTTGGATCACGTTAAGGCTCTTAAGGACCGCTTCTTTGGCGGCCCAGCGTCCCGCATACGCTTCGGTGCTGCGCACGCTGCTGCGGCAGATACAAATTTCATGCCGAGTATAGACGCGGCGCAGGAAGGTCTCACCGTGCCGCTCGATCAATGCCCGCACCCGCACGCACTCGACCAAATCGGTGCCGAGGCCGATGATGTCCATGGCCGCCTCCCGGACTGTCCACCCCGATAGAATGTCGGCTTCACGAGGATGTGTACGATGTCGCCGGGTGCGGGACAACTGACGGACGAGGAATTGCTCGGCGATCTCACGCCTGCGCAACAACAGGCGGTCACGCATTTCGATGGGCCGCTGTTGGTGCTGGCCGGGGCCGGTAGCGGTAAAACGCGGGTCATCACGCGCCGGGTCGCCTGGCTACTCCGGCAAGGCGTCAAGCCGTGGAACCTGTTGGCCATCACGTTCACGAACAAAGCCGCCGGCGAAATGCGGCAACGCATTGATGCGTTGGTACCGAATAGCCGCGTGTGGATCAGCACGTTTCATGCTTTAGGCGCGCGACTTTTGCGCCAGTACGCCGACCGAATGGACCTTGGTAAGAACTTCACGATCTACGATCAGGACGACCGTGTGAGGGTCGTTAAGCAAGCGTTGGAAATGGCGGGCATCGAGAACGCGAAGTTCACGCCCGACCGCATCTCCGGCGCGATCAGCTTTGCCAAGAACCAACTGCAAACGCCGGATAAGTACGCATCTCAAGCAGCTGACTATTTTGCATTGACCGTTGCCAAGGTCTATTACAAGTACGAGCAACGGTTGCGTGAGGTCAACGCCGTAGATTTTGATGATCTATTGTTGAAGCCCGCGCTGGCGTTGCGGCATGACAACGAACTGCGCGCCGAACTCGATTCGCGGTATCGCTATGTGCTGATCGATGAATACCAGGATACCAATGCGGCTCAGTATGAGATTGCCCGCCGGCTTTCGGTGGATCAGACCAATATCTGTGTGGTCGGCGATCCGGATCAGTCCATCTACAAATGGCGCGGTTCGGACATCAAGAACATTCTCGATTTCGAGCGTGACTTCCCGGGCGCGATCACGATTGCCCTGGAACGCAACTATCGCAGCGCCCCAGCCATCTTGGAAGCTGCGAGCAGTTTGATCGCGCACAACCGACATCGCAAAGCGAAAGACCTGGTGCCAACGCGGCCCGCCGGCGCGCCCGTGCGCATATTGACATTCGATACCGGCTTGGATGAAGCCGATATCGTGGCGCGGCGGATCAAAGATGCCGGCCGACCGTTCCGCGACTTCGCCGTTTTCATGCGCATCAATGCGTTGTCTCGGGCGCTCGAGTCGGCGTTTATTCGCGAAAAGATCCCGTATCAGATCGTGCGCGGACTTGCGTTTTTCGAGCGCAAGGAAAACAAGGACGTTCTGGCTTACCTGCGGCTATTGCTGAACCCGCGCGATGACCTGTCGTTTCTCCGCATTGTCAACGAACCGGCTCGTGGTATCGGTGCAACCACGCTCAAGCATCTGCGTGACTATGCAACTCCACGCGAACTGCCGTTGCTTCATGCCTGTGAGGAAGTCGGCAAGATCAGCACAATTAAGGCCAAAGCCGGCAAGGGACTGGCTGATTTTGCCGCGATGATGGAGGAATTGCGCGGCACTGTGGAAAGTCCGCCGGACGAGGTGATACGACAGATCATCGAACGGACGAGTTACCGCAAGATGCTCGTCGATTCGCAAGACCCCGAGGATGCCGACCGACTGGCGAACATCGAGGAAATGATCACCGCCGCCCGGCAGTTCGCCGACGAGGACGCCGACCGCACGGTCAGTGATTTTCTGGAGAGCATCACCTTGGCCAGCGATGTCGATGGCTGGGATGAGAATTCCGACCGCGTGTCGGTAATGACGCTGCACGCCTCGAAGGGGTTGGAGTTCCCGGTTGTGTACATACTCGCTGTCGAGCAGGGTTTGTTGCCGCACGAGCGCAGTCTGGCCAAGGAAGATGAACTTGAGGAAGAGCGCCGGCTGTGTTTCGTCGGCATGACGCGTGCCAAGGAAGAGTTACACTTGTGTCACGCCAAGCTGCGCGAGTTTCGCGGGCAAGCTCTGTATGCCGTGCCGAGTTACTTTCTTGATGAACTGCCGCCGGATGTTGAACGGTTGGATATGAGCCATCCAAGCGGTGGCCGGGCACCGTGGATGATGCCGCGAAGGGTTTCGGCCCACGATGAAGGTCTCGGTACCGTCAAATCAATCGACGGCTACGCGCAAGGCGTGCTGGTCGATCACGCCATGTATGGTCGAGGAAAAATTCTGGACGTGACCGGAGCCGGCCCACTACGGCGCCTGCGCATCCGCTTTGAACACGGTGGTGAAAAAGTATTTGTCGTGGACAAGGTAAAATTGACGATTATTGAACCGGAGTGAAGGCGAGCGTCGAAGCGTGAGCTCGACGTGGCATCGACAACACGTCGAGCTGACGC
>JANLTA010000490.1:0-1898 GCA_031362705.1 Gemmataceae bacterium
CGACGGCGGGCACGGTCCAGAAGGTTTGCCAATCCATTTCCTTGGCGATGAGGTTCGGATCGTCCGGCTTGAAGTCAGTGAACATCAGTTTGAGATAAGATTGCCAACCGGACTCGCCCTTAAGTTCGTGGCTGACAGCGAAGGCGAGTTTTCCTGAAAGGACATTACCCAGCCACATGCCGAGGCCATAGGTGAGGAACGTGAACAGTGCCTGGGCGCTGCCGCGAATCTCGCGCGGGGATTCGTTATCCACGTGAATGAAGGCGGCCGCGAAGAAGAAGTCATAACAGACACCGTGGAATGCCAATGTCAGGATGACCGGGTTGATCGGCGTGGTGCCAAAGCCTGTGGCCGCGTCGTACCAAGGTGCATTGACTGTTGCCCAATCCGGCCGGGCAATCGCGAAGAGGTAGTAGCGAATGCCCCAGGCCGCCATGCCAATGGCTAAGACCCACTTCATGCCAAAGCGATAAAGAAAGAACGGCAAGAACGGCAATAGCAACATTTCCGACCATTGGCCGATAGTCATGGTTGATGCCACATCCACGACACCGATTTTCTTTTCCAGCCACAGCCCCGTGAAGCCGTAATAGAACGCCAGCACGATAGTGATAACAAAGGACACGCCGAAAAACACAGCGAACGAAGGCTGCTGAAGCAAGCCAGCGGCTTTGAGGAACGGGAGTGCGTCGCCAGCTTGTCCCTTCGGCGGCGTGTGCGGCAACAGCAAGCTCCACACACCGAGAACCGCTGATAAACAAGCCGCGAACAAGATGGGCACATTGGTGATCTTGGGATCGAGGAAACTGGCAACTGGCAGCTTTGTCCAACTCGAAAGTTGATCGGCAAACTTCGGCAGGGCCATGCCCACGATCATGTTGGCCGCGATCCAACCGATGGTGCCGAAGACGCGGATACTGGGAAAGTCACGTTGACCATTGGGCACGTGGGTAAACGCGATCGTGTTCGAAAGGGCCAATGTGGGCGAGTAGATCAAGGCGTAAATCAATGCCACATAGTAGAAACGGTCGGCCGCCTGTTGAATGATCTCGGGCGTGGTCTCTCCACCCGCGGCCAGCGCAGCCGGCGTGATTTGTGCCATCCAATAAAGCACTCCGGCACCGGCCAGATGCAGAATCGCCATCAGCACTTGACTGGGCATGAAGCGGTCGGCTATTTGGCCAACGATCAGCGGAGCGAGAATAGTGCCGAGCGCCATGGTGCCGTAAATGCTGCCAATCCATTTGCCGAAACCGATGTGTCCCAAGTAGTTTCCCAGCACCACGAACCATGCCCCCCAGATGGCGAACTGGAGGAACATCATTGCGGACAGGTTGAGCCGGAGGCCAAAGCCCATCGGCGGAGCCGACGATGATGTGGGTGCAACAGAAGCCACGGGACCGCCCTCGAATGCTGTGATGCGAGTTTGAGAGATTGTAAGACTAGGGCTGGGTGCGACCAACGCTGAATTTCAATTCCCCGTGCTATAATGTCGATGTCGCAAGGAGGTCTGCCATGCTGCGAATGATGATTATGGTTTGCGTGACGTTGACGCCGGGCCAGGCACCCAAGAGCACTTCAAAGACCACTGAAAAAGTGGTCTCAGCGACTGCCAAGGCTGAGAAGCCGGCGGCCGATGGCAGCCAGAAAGTCACCGTAACGGTCAAGATCGACAAGGATTACCACATCTACGCCAATCCCATTGGCAACCCGGACCTCGATGCCAACAAATCGGTGCTGACTTTTACCGGTGCGGACGTGGTGAGCGTCGATTACCCCAAGGGCAAGACCGTCGTTGACAAGGTGCTGGGCGACTACATTACGTACGAAAAAGAAATCACGATCACGGCCAAGATTAAACGCAAAGCCGGCGCGACCGGCAACGTCGAGGCAAACCT
>JANLTA010000534.1:0-2093 GCA_031362705.1 Gemmataceae bacterium
GCCCATGCCCCGTGCCTATGTCACGGTCAGTGGTTGGAGAGGCCATGAAACACTTTACAACCTTCGGTTTGACTCCATGCGCGACAGTAAGATCCCCCAGCGCGCCGACAATGACGGCAACTGGGAATGGACTTGGGCACCGGAAGATGCCGTCAAACTCAAGTTCGGTTCAGTGGATACCGCACCGCAGGAGTTGGAAATTGCCGGCGGCTCGTCCATGCGGACGGTTATCCTCAAAGCGCCGCACCGCGTCACCGGTGATGTTACGGATGCCAAAACCGGAAAGCCGATTCCGTCGTTCACCATAATCCCAATCGACGTGTTTCGCAAGAACGAGCGACACGCCGAGCGCTACAATGCCAAGCCCGGCCGCGACGGCAAACTTGATTTTCTCGCCGAACGTACCGACATCCCCATTCGCGTGCGGATCGAAGCGCCCGGCTATCGCACGCAGGATGGGCCGGAGTTCCGCGTCGGCGATGATGATAGTCGCATCCAGAATTTCCGCCTTCTACCGAGCGCGCCGGTCACCGGAACAGTCGTCGATGACGATGGCCGACCCGCTGGGAATGTGAAAGTTCTGCTGGGAACGCCTTCGGATCGGGGCAAGCTGTTGGAGGACTCAGGCAACAACCAGGCGATCACCGACGCGAACGGGCGCTTCACGTTTCCCGATCCGGGTGAGCCATTTGCGGTGACCGTGCAGGCCGGCGGGGGTTTTGCTCAAGCGCAATTCCCCATCGATCAACACGATGCCGGCACGTTGCGCGTTCGACGCTGGGCATCGGTGCGTGGTCAACTCCACGATGGCGGCCGCGTCATTCCGGGTGCCCGCATCTTATTGCGCCCAATCCGGATCGAAGGCGTGGATGATCCATCGATCAGCGTGGATCTTCAGGTGATCACTGATGTCGATGGCCGCTTTGAGTTCCCGCGCGTGCCGCCGATCCCCGTCAGCGTGTGGACCCTTCTCGGACCGTGGAAAGATGAGAGCTACCGCTCTAGCCCGACCACGCCGCTGGATCTGCAACCGGCGCAACAGGTCGATCTCAAACTTGGTTCCGTTGGCAGCACCGTGAGTGGCAAGGTCAAGCTGATTGGTCCGGTGCCGGCCGATCTCGATTGCAACTACTCGATCAACTACCTGATTCGCCGTTCGCCCGGCATCGCGCCGCCTCCGGAAATTGTCAAGTTGGGATTCGATGTCCGCGACGGCTGGCGCGAGGCATGGCGACATTCCCAGGAAGGCATGGCTTATCTCCACACCCTGCAACACTGGTTTGTCAAGCTCGCTCCCGATGGCTCGTTCCGCATCAGCGGCGTGCCGGCCGGAGACTATGATCTGGCCTTCGAAATCTACGCCAAGCCGAGCGGTTGCCTGACCGATCCGCTGGCACGACAGACGGTGCGCGTGACCGTGACCGAAGCTGACGTGGCCCGAGGCGAACTCGCCGTGCCGGAAATTACCGCGCAGGTCGTACCAATACCGGACATTGGCGATACGCCCACGCTCAGTTTCCAACGACCCGACGGCACACAGAGTTCACTCGCCGATCACCGTGGCAAATACACCGTGGTTCACTTCTGGGCCAACTGGTGCGTGCCGTGCAAAAAGCAGATGCCTGCTGTTAGAAGCCTTCATGTTCGTTATGAAGCCCATAATTTGGCGATGCTAGGCCTATCCCTCGACCACGACGCAACAGGTTGGAAAACTGCAGTGCAAAAGCTGGATCTTCCCTGGTCGCAAGGACGTCTGACCGCCGGAAGCGACTCGGGAATTTCCAGTGTGCCTGTATATTGGCTACTCGATCCAAATGGCAAAATCGTTGCCAAGGGCAATGATGTCGATGAGCTCGCATTAATGGTGGTCGAAAAACTGAGGTGAGTTTGATAATACTGGCATCATGGATGCCTGAGCCTGTTTTGGAATGTTGCGGAACTGATCGACCATGCAGCCAAGAACTGCCATACGCGATTTGAGCAATTTGCTGGGGACGGTCCGGAGTAGCCGGCGGAGTAGCTATTCGGGCCCCATACACGCAAATATGAGATCGCCCTCGATGGCTGGCTTGGGTGGAACGATTGTCTTTTGG
>JANLTA010000535.1:0-2739 GCA_031362705.1 Gemmataceae bacterium
GCCGCGTGAAGCGCGGTCCGTTGGACCGCCGGATTTGTTTCGTGCCTTTCCCAGCCCGGTGGGCTGGGCTAAGGAAGATTGGCCCTTTGGGCCAAACCGGACGGTCTCGATTTGATCGAAACTGGGTTGCCCCGTCAAAAAGTTGTGTCCATACCTATGCCTTGAAGGGAGGGGTAGGGGAGGGATTCAAGACTTGCTCCCCATGTGGCTGCGATTCATGCCGACTGGGTTTCAAACAATCCCTCCCCTCGCCCCTCCCTTCTAGGGAGGGGAATAAGACAAAACCCAAATGCATGAAGGCAATCCGGTATGACACCACGTCGAGCTTACGGCTCGCCGTTCCCCCTGCCCTTGCTTGCGCTGCGGGCTTTGCAACAATAACCTCAATGACGCGCATTAACGGCTGGGCTTGTTTCTTCCTTGTCACATTGCGCCTCGTCATCGGCTGGCACTTCTTCATCGAAGGTATGCACAAGATTCACACGCACCGGGTCGGCAAGACCTCCTCGAACACGCCGTGGACCAGTGAGGGGTTTTTCCGAGAGGGTTATGGGTCGGCAACTCGGTATGCCGGAGAAGTTATCCGTGACGGCCAGTTCGGCTACCGATTTGTCGACTCTTTTCGAGCCGCAGGCACTGAACCGCCCGCACTCCTCAATTTGGAATGGTTGAATTACTTCGTAACGTTTTGCGAAAACTCACTGTCCATTGAGCAACGCAAAGACGCAAAGGAGAAATTCGCGGCTGAACAAACGAAGCTACAGGCTTGGTTAAACGGCGATGAAGCAACGCTAGTCAAGAAGAACCTGTCGTGGGGAACCGTCGAATTAAAGCTGACGGCGCCACAATTACTGAAGGAATACGATGAGAAGGTTCGTGAAATCACGGACATTCACACGAGGAAACTACCGGCATTTAACAAGGATGTCGAGAAAACGCGGTTGCGAAACCTCAAGACGGAAGCCGCCAAGATCATCTCCGACCTAAACGCCGAATTCAACCATCGGACGGCGGAAATGAAGGCAGCCCTGTCTTCCGTACTCACTGACGAGCAATCGAAGCAATTTACTGAACCTCCAGATGTATTACCTCCGTCAGCATTTGCTCAGATTGACAAGGCCACAATGTGGTCGCATACGATTCTCGGTGGCCTTTTGCTATTGGGATTGTTCACACGGCTATCGTCTCTCGCCTTGGCCATTTTTCTGCTATTGGTCACACTGATCACCCCGGCCGTGCCGTGGGCACCGACGCCACCGGGTAGCACCGGCCATTACTTGTACATCAATCTCTACACCATCGAGATGATCGCTTTGCTCGCGCTGGCGTTCCTGCCAACAGGAAAATGGTTCGGCGTCGATGCGTTGTTCGTTCGGCGGCCGCGCCCAATCGCGAATGCTCAATAAAGGACTTGGCAATGGCACTCGATCTCACTCCCGATCAGAAGGCGCTGGGCCGGGCTAACTTCAATGATGTCACCGGCGAGTTGACCCGTCGCGGCTTCATGAAAAGCATGGCCGTCGCCGGCAGCGCGGTCGCCGTCGCGGGCACGGCCGGTTACTTCGGTTATCAGAACCTTGGCGGCAAGCCGATCAAGGCCGCGTTGATCGGCACCGGCGACGAAGGTGGCGTGCTGGTGGGCGAGCATAACCCGGAGTTCATGGAATTCGTCGCCATCTGCGACATTCGACCGTCCAACGTCAAGCGAGTCTTCGACGGCGAAGGCAAAGACTCACTGCGGAAGGGCTTGAAGCATCACTACGGCGCGGACTGCGACAAACGCATCAAGACCTACACCGATTACAAGGAAATGCTCGCCAATGAAAAGGAAATCGAAGCGGTCGTAATTGCTACGCCGTTGATCTCACATGCACCCATCGCCATTGCCTGCCTGCAAGCCGGCAAGCACGTTCTGTGCGAAAAACTAATGGCCCGGACCGTCGGTCAATGCAAAGAGATGATCCGCGCCGCGGCCGACGCCGACCGCATACTCTCGATCGGCCATCAGCGGCACTACTCGATGCTGTATGCCCATGCGTCCGAGGTGCTAAATGCCGGCGTCATCGGCGATGTGAAGCACATCCGCGCCCTTTGGCACCGCAACTTCACGTTTCCGCGCATGGATGGGACCAAGCTCACATTCAACCCCGAGACCGGCGATGCCATCGTCAACGAAGGCAAGCAAGCCATCGATGGCGTGACCAAACAAATGCTGCTGCGCGACGGTTGGACGCCGGCGATCAACAAGGACGACCTGGCCGCTCTCGAAAAGGACATTCGCAAGTACGGGTACAAGGACATCTTCGAGTTGTTCCGTTGGAAGCTCTACAATCGCACGGGCGGTGGCCTCATGGCCGAGTTGGGCGCTCATCAACTCGATGCGTGTTCCATTTTCCTCGGCAAGGTTCACCCGCTTTCGGTCGTCGGCGTCGCCACGCATAGTTACTACGGCCACAAGCCCGGCGACGGCAAACCAAATCCGCGTGAGATCGACGACCACGTCTTCGTCACCTTCGAGTTCCCCGGCAAGAACCACCCCAAAGGCCCGAACAAAGGCAGCGATGCCGACGACATTGTTGTCGTCACGTATTCTTCCATCAGCACCAACGGCTTCGAGCCGTATGGCGAATGCGTCTTCGGCACGCGCGGCAGCATGATCGTCGAGGCCGAGCAGAACGTGTACATGTACACGGAAAAAGACCCGAACAAGAAATGGGTGGCCGCCCCGAAAGCGACCAC
>JANLTA010000541.1:0-3480 GCA_031362705.1 Gemmataceae bacterium
AATCGCCCGCGTCCTTGAAATCAATCGGCTGGATTGCGTCACCGCCGCAGTCGTCGAAGCCGCTCTCGAAAGTTTGGTCATCGGTGCAGATTAACAAAACTTAGTTATTCGTCTCATAAACGTCCTCCCGAATAAAAAGATGTTGTCAATATGGGGACAGGGTTTAGAGACTAGAAACTGACGCCGCCGGATGCCCCATCAACCGGCGTCCAGAAAACGAACGTTTTGAGGACGGTTATGAGCGCAATTCTTGGATATGCCCGCGTGTCAACGGCCGACCAGGATTTGGAAGGTCAACGGCAACGCTTGGTGGCCGGGGGTGCCGCGCGCATTTTTGAAGACGTGATCAGCGGCCGTCGTTTTGATCGGCCAGGATTGACCGCATTATTGGAATACGCCAGAAGCGGAGACGTGCTCTGCGTGGTGCGTTTAGACCGGCTTGGCCGTTCGCTCAAAGAACTTCTGGAAACGGTCGACGAATTGAAACGACGCGGTATTGCTATGATGTCTTTGGAAGAGAACATCGACACGACTTCAGCGGCAGGCGAGTTGATCTTTCATGTGTTTGGTGCAATCGCTCATTTTGAGCGACGTCTTATCGCCGAAAGAACCAAAGACGGACTGATGGTGGCGGCTTCAAGAGGGAAATATCCAGGACGACCGCCGCTTACCGCTGACACCATTGCCGCCGCTATCGCGCTTACCAATGCGGGGCTTTCGCCAACCCATGCAGCGCGACAACTGGGGATCGGCCGCTCAACGCTGTACCGCATTTTTGCGAAGAAACGAAGCCCGTCCGTCGTCGAGTCATCGTTGCAAGCTGCATAACAATAAGGAGTAGCAAATGGGGGTATGCGATAACTTGAAGTGCGAGGTAGAGCTGCCTGGCCTCGGTCTGCGGCCGGATCTGGAGTTTCAAACAAAACTATTCGGCGCTGATATCGATCTGACAATTTCACGCGACGGGCGGCTCATAGAACACCGGAAGAAATATGAATACTCCGAAAAAGACAAGTTGAGTCCAGGAAGCTGGTTTCCCAAACCTCGTATAATTGACTTAGGAGATCAGGACCTAGAATTCCACGGTGACCTGTCATTCTATACAAGTATAAAAGAAAAAGAGCTTGTTGAATATGTGGCTCGATTTACAAACGGACAACTTGAATGGATGCGTCGCATTGAGGACCTGAGTGAACAGCAGCGCTCACAACTCAGGGCTTAGGACTTGGTCCTGAATTACTTCCCGAATTCATCCGGCTTGGGGTATGGCTCGGTAGTTCCACTTCGGAAGGTGATCGTCAAAGACGATCTTCATGGTGGTTTTAAAGCCCGCAACGTACTTGCGACCGGTCGCATAGACTTTGTCCAACAGGCTGACCGTGACCCGCAAGCCCGTGGTGGTTTTTGCACGCTCCATGAACTGCTTGGCGATGTCCACCGTGTGGAAGATCACGCCCTGACACGCTCGCGTGATGTGCGGGAACACGCGATGTTCGATCGGATTGTGCTTCGAACAATACGGCGGATAGTGAGCCACCCGCAACTCGATGCCGAGCCGATCCGCCAGGCGTTGCAAGTCTTCCTTGAACAGGTACTGCGAGGCACTGTTGCTGCCCCCGCCATCGCACAGAATCAGCAATCGCTTCGCGGCGGGATAGGCGGCGCGGCCGTGCTCCTGCCACCACAAGGCGAGGCTGTCGCAACACATCTCGCCGGTATCGTGCGAGGTGTTGAGGTGAATGGCCGCGTGGTGGGTGGTCAGGTCGTAAATGCCGTGCGGGATCAACTTGCCCGACCCGGCACTGGGGAAATCGTGGTCGAACGTTTCCACGGTTTGCTGCGTGAGGGTGGGGCCGGCGCGGTGAAAGTTGCCCAGCAATTCCTTCTTTTTGGTGTCGATACTGATCACGGGATCGCCCGTCGCCTGGTACTCCTGCCGTACTTTCGCGATGGTCTCGAACTGCGCGTTGCGGTCGGGGTGATGGCCCATCGTCTTCTTCTTGCGGGCCGTACGCCGGCCCACTTTGAGCTTTCGCAAGGCCCGTCGAATCGTTCGGCGACTGGCGGGTGTGCCCATCACCAGCAGCCGCCGCGACAATTCCCGCAGCGACAAGTTCGTCCACAGAACCCCTTCCCGCATCGGGTCGCCCGCCGTGAACTCCTGCAACAAGAGTCGCAAGTTGGCCTCCAGCGACGGCCGCGTCTCGGTCAGGGGTCGGCGTCCACCCCTTTTTTTCGGACCCGGCTCGTGGCCGGATCCTCGGAGTGCTCCAGGTCGTGGAGCCCTTGTCGAATCGTTTTGGGATCGCACTGCAGCACGCGGGCGATGTACTCGACGCCGCCGTGGCCAAGCTTGGCCGCTTCGACGGCCGCATACCGTCGCCGATCTTTCTCGGACAACCAAATTGAGAACCGCTTCATCATCGTTTCGACATCCGCGGAATAGGCGTCCATGCCACCTCCCGAAATTCAGTCCGATCTAAGTCGGGGACTCTACCCGATGTCAACCAATCCGGGAAGTTGAATAAGACCAAGTCCTAAGCTTGACAACGTTCCAATGTGATTTCCACGAATCCATAACAAAATGTTTCAAATGCTACCGTGCTGCAGGTAGCCGCACTTGATGGTGAGCAAACATGCACACTTGCTGGACCTGTATCCGTAGTGCAAGTTCCAGTGCCCATGGTAACCGACAAGCCTCCAGTACAACTACCCGCATAGCAATAGCTAAAGCTGTAATCGGCACCGCTGGAAAGTGCTAAACAGAGAAGCGAAAGCGTGACAGAACTCAGAAACACAAAGAATTTCGCCATGGTTAAAACTCGTAGAATACAGCGGATCCTATTAATCACGCCCTCCCCTGTCAAGAGTATGTTGGAGAAAAAAGCGAAATTTTTCAGATTTGCCAGAGATGTTCGAAGAAAGCACGAAAACGCCAACACAGAATTTCGTGCCGCTCTTGCTGTCGACTTTCCGCGGCTTCGAGAAAAGCCACGTCTGCGTAGCAGTAACCCTGTCAGCGGGCTATCCGATCAAGATCGAAAATATCGCGTATACCATGATAACGCCTTACGCTGAAAGTTCTGCCGTCATCAATAATTCACTTGGCTGGGACGAGCACTGGAGTAGACACACAGGATCCGCATCTGCCACCGCCAGCGTTTCAGAATGTTCGCAAACCGACCGCCAAACCACCGGTTCCGATCGCCAAAACCCCGATTTTGATCGAAAACCCCGCCCAATCACACTGGGAACTCCACCGGCCGAATTCGCGAAAACGGCTTGTATCTGAAGAAATCGCCTGAAACCACCGGTTTGGCGAAACAGGCGAATACCGCCATAAAATGGCATCATTGTCGAACAGAAGCGGGGGCCGCGTTTACAGCATCCGGCGGCGACGGCGAACGGCGAGACCCGCGAGGCCGAAGGCGATCAGAGCAACCGTTGGCTCCGGTACGGGGACGAAGTTCAGATACACGG
>JANLTA010000603.1:0-1826 GCA_031362705.1 Gemmataceae bacterium
TCACCGACGCCGCCGGTCGCGCCTTGGCTCGTCATGACTGCTGATGACACGCAAAAGGGCAAGACCCGCCGGGGCTTGGAGTCGGATTTCGATCTCACATCGCAGCCGGACGGATCATATTTGTTCACGCGGCTCAACGGCGATGTTGGCCCGATCAAGCTGACGACGCGCACGACGTTGGAGAAGTTCGCATACCTGCGCATTGAAGCATTGACCGATGAGAGCTTGCCTAACTACGGCCCCGGTTTCGGTAATCACGGGAACTTCAACATTGACAGCGTGAGTCTTTCGGTCACGGGCACGGATGGAAAGGCCAAAGATATCAAGCTCGAAAAAACCGCGACAACCACCGGCGACAAACCAGGTGGCCACGCATGGAGCACCAAAGCCGCTCACGCGGGGCGCGATCAAGCTGCCGTATTTAAGCTGGCGGAGCCAATTGGCAGTTCCGATGGTGCTGGGATCACGGTGACGATCCACTGCCCGGGTGATTCTCCGAGTGCACGGCAAACAATTGGCCGCTTTCGTTTATCTCTTGGGCTTTCTGACACAGACGCTTCACCGACCGGTATCGACATGCCGCTGGAGGTCTACGAGCGTGGCGTCAAGGAACTGGCCGGCAATGAACTCACGCCGGCCGTGGTCAAGCTCTATTGTTTGAGCGATCCCGATTGGCAACGACTGGACACAGCGATTCGCACAGCAAAGCGTGATTGGCGCTGGCCGGCGCATGACTTGGCTTTCGGCGTCACTGAAGGGTTACCGCCGTATCGCATGATGATCCAAGGCCCGGATCTGTCGGATGCAACGCATATCCTCAAGCGCGGCGATCCAAACAAAAAGGAGGCGGTTGCCACGCCGGCCACATTGATGTTGCTAACGCGCGGCGCGCCCAGTCGCTGGAATGTTGCATTCATCAACGATGCCAAGACTTCGCATCGCCGGGCGGGGCTGGCGCGATGGTTAACCGATGCGGAGCAAGGTGCCGGCTCACTGGTTGCGCGGGTTATCGTTAATAGGTTGTGGCAACATCACTTCGGTCGCGGCATCGTGGCCACGGCGTCGGACTTTGGCATGCAGGGAGATGCTTCAACGCATCCGGAGCTTCTCGACGCATTGGCCGTTGAACTGGTGCAGAGCGGCTGGTCGCTCAAAGCGATCCACAAACGCATCGTGATGAGCGCGACTTATCGTCAAGCAAGTGAACGCCGGCCGGAGGCGGAACGTATTAATCCGGAGAACACGCTGTTGTGGCGCTATCCGCCTCGTCGTTTGGAGTCCGAGGCCATCCGCGACAGCATGTTGGCGGTGAGCGGCCGACTCGATACCCGCAGTTTTGGCAACGGCACCCTTGACGAGAACATGACGCGGCGGAGCATCTACTTTACGGTGAAGCGCAGCAAGCTGATTCCGAGTATGGTCGCACTGGATTGGCCGGAAGCGCTGACCGGTATCGGCCGGCGTACTAGTACAACCGTGCCGCCGCAAGCGCTTTGGGCGATGAACAATCCGCAGGTCCGTAAGAATGCTGAGGCGCTTGCCGGAAAACTCGCTGACCTGTCGTCCGACGCAGTCGTTACGCGCGGCTTCGAGCTGACCGTGGCCCGACCGCCAACGGATTCAGAACGACTGGCCGCTCTGAAGTTTCTCGAACCCGACCCCGCGGGTCGGATGGCCGACTTCGCCCATACACTGCTGATGCGTTCGGAGTTCGTGACCATTCGGTGAATGGACAATCTCTTGCAACCTGTACCACACATATTGGCTGGCCTAGAACATTGGTATCTATCCCATTGCGACGGAGATTGGGAGCATTCCGAAGGCGT
>JANLTA010000631.1:0-5625 GCA_031362705.1 Gemmataceae bacterium
CCGGCACGCCAATCGGCACCTACGACGTTCGGATCACTCTACCCAACAATAACAGCACGACGTTGGCAGGCGGCTTCCAAGTTCTCGCGGCTGGACAGGCTCATCTGGAAACACACCTAGTATTGCCGTCCGTCCTTGGCCGGCACGCCGTCGCGACGGTCTACGTGGAATACGCTAATACCGGCAATGCCGCGATGCCTGCACCAATCCTCGTACTTCAGTCGAACGATTCTGATGACAGCGACAAACCGTTCCTAACACTGGACCAATCGCGACTGACACAAGGTTTCTGGACTTCTGCGCTACCAGATGGTTTCTCGCATTCCATACAGATTTACGCCAGCGGCGCGACTCCGGGCGTGCTGTTACCGGGGGAGCGTTATCAGGTGCCGGTCTATTTTGCGGGCCTGCAACTACCATGGGATATCAACGATTCGGCGGTGGAGTTCTCGATTGGGGTTCACGACGCCGGTGATACGACGGCTATCAATTGGCCATCGCTGCAAACGTCCTTGCAACCATCGTGGATTGCTGCCGACGCTTGGTCGGCCGTATTCGCCAACTTGCAAAACCAAATTGGGCCGACCTGGGGCAACTATGTCCAGATGCTGAGTGACAATGCAAACTATTTGAATCGGCTCGGACAGAAAGTATCGGACGTCGGTCAACTCTATTCCTTCGAAGTCCAACAAGCCATCGGCATTTCGCCGGTCGCGTCGATTGCCACGGCAACCGATGCCGAAGTACCAACGCCAGGGCTGCCGCTTACGTTCACGCGCACTTTTGGCAACACGATTACGGATCGCTATCAGGTAGGTCTTTTCGGTCGGGGCTGGTCCACGCCGTGGCAAGCAACACTTCAACAGCTCGTCGATGGGCCGAACGGCACGAATGGCACAGTCATCGTAAAGCGATCGGCCGAAGAACAGCGCCGATTCCAGCCCGACAGCCGGCACATAGGCAGTTATTTCAGTCAGGCCGGCGACACCGGCACCTTGCGGAAAGTTTCAGGAGGGGCATTTGAGCTAACCGAGTCTGACGGCGAAGTCACGCGATTTCGCACGGACGGCAGAATTGACTACGTCCAAGATACCAACACCAACCGCATCACGGCCGGTTACTCGGGCATCCGCCTAACGAGCCTGACGCATACCAGTGGGGTGAGCATCAGCATCACTTACAATGCCGCCGGCCTGATTCAGACCATCACCGATTCTGTCGGGAGACAGTCGACGTACGACTATGACCCGACCAATACTATCTTGCAGACCGTTACCAATATCCAAGGCCTAACTTCCTACGGCTATTACAACGATCCGACCGACCCGGGCCGCCGTTACGCCCTAGCATCGGTCCAGGAACCAAGCGGATTGATTCGGTCGTTTGCCTATGACGCCCCCGGCCGGTTGGTGTCCACGTCGTTGCCCGCTGGGACTGAACAGATTTCGTTCACGTACACGGTTGGCCGCGTGACCGCGACCGACGTAACGGGCGTCGCCAACAAGTTGTATTTCGACCACCGACGACTCTTGTCCCGAGTGGAGGATACGACTGGGAATTACGTCCTTTTGTCACACAACACCGCTGGTCAGTTGACCCGCGTTGTCGATTCGACGGGTCGAACGGTATCGGCATCATGGACAACCGGTGGCCAGTTGGTTTCGCTCACCGACCAACTCGGACACACGACGTCGTTCACGCCGGGCGGACCGAACAACCAACCATTGGCATTCACCGATGCCAACGGTAACGTCACAAGCTATGGATACGACCCCACCGGCAATGTTACGTCAACTACGTACGCCGATGGCACCGTAGAACGGGCGATCTACGATGCTGTTGGCAACCCAACAACGCTCACGAATCGACGTGGACAAGTCACAACCCGCACGCCAAACGCGGATGGCCAAGTGGCTCACGAAGTTTGGTCCGAAGGAACGACATTCGATTATCAGTACGACAGCCGCAAGCGACTCTGGAAAGCCATTTCGGCTCAAGGCACAACGACCTTTGAATACTATCCGACCGACGAACTCATGAAGGTCACCAATCCGGACGGTCGCTGGGTGCATTACACATATACGGGCGGTCGCCGAACGAAGATGGACGACATCAGCGGCTTTGCCGTCAACTACGAATACGATCCGGTGACCGGCCGGCTCTGGAAACTTCGAGATAACGCGGGTAATCTCCTCGTTCAATACACCTATCTCGCCGGGCGATTGAGCCGCGAAGATAAGGGAAATGGCACCTACACGATCCACACATACGATTCCGTTGGCCGGATTGAACACATCGTCCACCACACACCGGGCGGATCGATCAATTCACGCTTCGATTACATGTACGATACCGCCGGCAATTTGACGCAAATGGTGACGAGCGACGGCACCTGGGACTACTCCTACGACCTCACCGGACAATTGACGCACGCGGTCTTTGTTTCGACCAATGTGAGTATTCCGAACCAAGACGAGACATTTGTCTACGACGCGCTGGGCAACCGCGTCATGACCATCATTAACGGAATCACAACGACGTACGTCACGAATTCGATGAACCAGTATACGTCAGTCGGCACGACTGCAATTTCGTATGACTCCGATGGCAACCTCATTCAAGAGGCCGGACCAAACGGCACGACGAATTACACGTTCAATAGCCAAAACCAACTTATACAGGTAACGTCCTCGCAGGGAGTTTGGCTGTATGCTTATGACGCATTCGGTGACCGGACGTCGAAGACTGTCAGCGGTCAGGAAACCGATTACCTGCTTGATCTAACTGGCCTGGTGAACGTCGTCGGCGAATACAACGTGGCGGGCACTCGCACAGCATCGTATACGCACGGCCATGGACTGGAAAGCGTGACGACAGCTACCGGCAATGGTTATTTCGATTTCGATGCGGTCGGGTCAACCGCGGGAATCAGCGGCACTGCCGGCAGTTATGCCGTTCGCGCTGTTTACGATCCGTTTGGACGCGGCCTGAGCGGTGGCGTAGCAAGCGCGTTCGGATTTGTTGGTCAGTATGGAGTAATGGCTGAAGGCAATGATCTAATCTTTATGCGAGCTCGATATTATTCAACGTCGATGGGGCGATTTGGAATCCAAGATGCGCTGCGTATTGGTGCCGGTGATCCTAATACCTATCGATATGCACTGAACGCGCCACACGTGTATAATGATCCCTCAGGGCATTTTGTGTTCCTCGCTCCTCTTGCTCCCCTTTTTGTGCCTTTTGCCGGACCGGCCGCAGTAGCAGCGGCAACCGAGGCATTTGTTGTGGCTGCAATTATAAGTGGAGCGGCAGCCAGCATTGTTTTTCAGCAACTTAACAACCCCGTTGAACCATCAGGTCCCGAGACGCAGGCTTCCAATCCCGAGCCCGATCCGGAGATAGAAACCTATACTAGCGAACCATATGGCCCGTTCCCGATGTGTCCAATCCCTGATCCAACAAGCGATCCCGCCGCCGGCGGCGTCTGCTTCGCGGCCACCTCAATTGACCCAAATGAGAAATTTGGAGCTGCCGGTTTTGGCGCATTTTCATTTATTGCTGGGGCAAGGTTGATTCCGTATCGCATTGGTTTCGAAAACCTCGGTCCGGGCAGTATTCCAATGCCAGCCCAACCAGCGACGGCACCCGCACAACGCGTAGAAGTGACGGACCAGCTTTCGATCAATTTGGATTGGTCAACCCTTCAGTTTTCTGAGTTCGGCTTCGGTGATAACGAGATCGTCATACCTAACAATCAGCAATACTACCACTCAGTTGTACCGATGACTTTTGGCGGACTCATTTTCAACGTCGAAGTCGAGTTAAGTTTCAATCCGGTCACTGGGTTGCTACGGACAGTTTTTCAATCGATCGATCCGGAATCCAACTTGCCGCCGGACGTTCTCACCGGCTTTCTTCCGCCAGAAGATGGTACCGGTATCGGCAAAGGCTTCGTCCTCTTCTCTGTTCGACCGAAGGCGGCGCTGCCTACTGGCATTCAACTGCGAAATGTGGCTCTTATCTCGTTCGATGGTCAGACCGTCATCGCCACAAATCAAATTGACCCGCAGAACCCGGCAGCAGGAACCGATCCAAACAAAGAAGCCTTGAATACTATCGACGCCGGTGCTCCGTCTAGCAGCGTGATTTCGTTGCCGGCCACTTCGCCACTCGCGAATTTCCAAGTACAATGGTCCGGCCAAGATGATGCCGGTGGCTCCGGCATTGCCATGTTTGACGTTTACGTGTCGATCAACGGCGGCGCTTTCAATCCGTGGTTGCTTGGCACTACGTCCATGTCTGCTACTTATCAGGGATCAAGCAACACAACGTATTCTTTCTACAGTGTTGCCGTAGATCACGTTGCCAACCGTCAATCGACGCCGACCGGGGCACAAGCCACGACGCACGTGCCGATACAGCCGCCGCGCATCGCGTCCTATGTCATCAATGATGGTGCCACCAACCGCTCCCGCGTGACCAGCCTGACGGTGACATTTAACGAACTAGTAATCTTGCCTGGCGGCACCGCTACGGCATTTCAATTGATGCGAAACGGCCCCGGCATGCCAAACGGAACTGTGGGAATTAACGTCGATTTGTCGCCGAGTACCGCAAGTCAGACCATTGCTCGGTTGACATTTGCCGGCCCGTTGACCGAATTCGGTTCGCTGATGGATGGCACCTACACATTCACGGTGAGTGCGAGCCAAGTGAATGGTCCAACCGGCCTATCACTGGATGGCGACGAGAACGGCACCTCTGGTGGCGACTATCGCCGCAAAGTGTTTCGGCTCTTCGGTGATGCCGATGGCGACCGAGATGTCGACGCAACCGATTTTGGCGCGTTCCGCCTTTCATTAGGCGGCTCGAATCCGGTATTTGACTTCGACAACGACGGCGGCGTCTCTGGCAGCGATTTCGGTCAGTTTCGAACACGATTTGGTAGTTTTCTTCCGACCGGTTCGGTCGAAAACGTCTTCGTCAACACTGGAGACACTCAGCGGTCCCGCATAACCAGCTTGAAAGTCGTATTCACGAGCCTCGTCACGTTCCCCTCCGGCCCAACAGCCGCCGTGCAAGTGGTGCGCATTGGTCCTGGCGGCCCTTCAGGTGCGGTGACGGTCGCAGCCGACCTTGCGCAAAGTATACCGACCCAAACTATCATGGTGTTAACCTTTAGTGGCCCGCTCACTGAATACAGTTCCCTCATTGATGGCAGGTATAAGCTAACACTGTTCGGCAACCAGGTACAAGCCGATGGACAGCTCCTGGACGGCGACGACGACGGCGTATCCGGCGGGAATTTGGTGTTCGAGTTTCACCGGCTTTTCGGTGACAGCGACGGCGATAGCACAGTCGCGGCTAGCGACT
Organism: Gemmataceae bacterium; assembly: GCA_031362705.1. Taxonomy (GTDB): domain Bacteria; phylum Planctomycetota; class Planctomycetia; order Gemmatales; family Gemmataceae; genus JAIBBI01. Next base: position 5,374 of record JANLTA010000631.1, read on the forward strand.
TTACCCAATTCCGCCTAGCTTTCGGAGGCACAAATAGCACCTTCGACTTTGACAACGACGACGCAATTGCCGCCAGCGACTTCACCCAATTCCGTCTGCGATTTGGGTCGTCGATCTGACATATCAGCGACATCGCCACAGCTTCCAGATTTTAAGAGCGATCGCATTCAGAAACACGAAGCACCCCACAAGGAAGATAACGCGAATGGCGAAAGTATACGCAATATATGCGGCCTCAGGGATCGCCGAGTC
>JANLTA010001035.1:0-1776 GCA_031362705.1 Gemmataceae bacterium
TTGGAAGCTCCAACAAATACTGGAAATCGGAGCCGCCGCGTTCAATCTGGTGAGATTGCGAAAGCTGAAGCCCGCCTGAGATGGAAGGGCGGAGCGAAGGAATGATCACCTGGCTCGGGTGAGCCGGGTGAAGGGACTGCCAAAACTACCACGGAGTGGACGCGGTCGATGGAATAGGACCGTTTTTCAGCAGCCTGCTAGGCATTAGGTCGTGTTGATCATCTGCCTCCCAGTTAAGGAGGCTGGAGAGGGGAGTTCTAAATCCCGCCCCTAACCCCTCCCTTCGAGGGAGGGGAATAAGATGACAAAACCCGATGAGAACTCAACACCAAATGCCCGGTTCGCGAGCAAGTGGCGATAACATCGAGCCAACGTTAAGACGCTGACTCGACTACACCGAGCCAGCGCCGAAGCGTCAGCCCGATTTGTCGCGTGGCGAGAGAAGTACGGCGTGAGTTCATATCGTTCCGCGACATTTCCGCCGGATCGACACATCCCGTCGCATCGCCCTTCAACCCGTTTCAAGGCCGATCTGTTCTTATTCCCCTCCCTCGCAGGGAGGGGCCAGGGGAGGGTTTAAGCGCTTCACCCACCACTAACCTCCCATCAGGGAGCGGAAACAGAACCTATCGCGCGGCGCATCGGCCCATGCATTCGCGCGATCGATATTCACGCCATCCTGGTTCCGAGTCTGGCGAGAACATCGCAGTGTATCGGCGTGTCGCGCCGATACGATACAAGTGTATACTATAAAAATCGGGAAGGCAATAGGTCGGTTGCGAGAATTTGGTATTGGGCCAGTTTGCCACGGCGTGAGAAATCGACGTGCCTGACATGAATTCGTCTTCTTTGTGGTTTCCTTTGTGCCCTTTGTGTCTTTGTGGTGAATTCTTAAGACCAACCACAAAGACACAAAGGGCACAAAGCAAGCACGAAGAAAACCCAACTGCGACACTACCGGACGATTACATAGACGGACCTACTAGCTTGTCCCAGCCCTTTTGGCCGGTGTACAATGGCGTGACTTACCCGGCCAACTGTGCGGGGTCACCGCGGTCCTGGAGTGAACACAATGGCCGGCAAGGTGTCCAAGAATTCGGCGAAAGTCGCAAAGAAATCCGTAGCCAAACGGGCCGGCGCGAAGCCGCGTCTCCTTTCAGGCGGCAACCCGCAAATCGCGAAGGCTTACGGCGACGCCCCCGTTCAGTCTTACATTGCGGCCATGCCGGGTTGGAAACGCGATGTCGGACGCCGGCTCGATGCGCTCATCGTTCGCACCGTGCCTAACGTGAGCAAGGCCGTGAAGTGGAACACGCCTTTCTATGGCATCGAGGGCCAGGGTTGGTTCCTCGGTTTCCATTGCATCACGAAGTACGTCAAGGTGGGCTTCTTCCGCGGCACGTCGCTGCGCCCACTCCCGCCCGTCGAGTCCAAGCAAAAGAACGTGCGCTACCTCCACATCCATGAGGACGACAAGTTCGATGAATCTCAATTCGCCGCTTGGGTGAAGCAAGCCAGCAAGTTGCCGGGGGAACGAATGTGATTCCAAGTTGACCTGATGACTGAAAACAGGCATTGAATCTCGGCTTTCGTATTCGAGCCTGCAAGGTTCGTTCTGTCAGCCCAGGCCGCAGGCCTGGGTTACTCCGCAAACGCCAGACGGCCCAGCAACGGGCCTTCTTGATAGGCCCGTGCCGGGCCGCAATTAGGGTGGGGGCGTATCCCAGCCCACCGGGCAGGGCGGTCAGAACGAGGATGACGAGAACGGTGAGAACG
>JANLTA010001036.1:0-2594 GCA_031362705.1 Gemmataceae bacterium
CCGGGCACCAGCACCATCATCCGCGCCCAAGGCACCTATGCCAGCGACGCGGAAATTCAGAACGTCGTGAACTTCCTCGAATGCGAGCCGGAATACGCGGCCGAGTTGGTGCAACTGAAATCTACAGACGCACCGGCGATACCGAGCGGCGAAGGTGGTCTTCGAGAGCAACTCCGCGGCCGCGACGAAGTGTACGAGGCGGCTATCGACGTCGTTGTGCGCGAAGGCCGGGGCAGCGTGTCACTACTGCAACGGGCGCTGGGCATTGGTTATGGCCGTGCGGCAAGATTGGTCGATTTCATGGCCGAAGACGGCATTGTCGGCAATTACAACGGCAGTCAGGCTCGCGATGTGCTGTATACCAGCGAAGAATGGGCGGCGATGAAGGAAAGCAATTCACTGCGGCCGGAAGCGCACGCCAGTCACGCCGGGTAGTTTGCGAATGCGTTCGGTAAATGCAGCGGCCGCCACTTGGTCGTTCGCACCTTCAATCTCGGCGATACCCTGCGTCACTGTGACCAGAAAGTTGTGAAACCGACCATCGCTGCGGCGAACATCCTCAATCAAATCCACCGGCGACGATGGCATTGCCCGCACGGCCGGTTCACGCTGTGTTCCCAAAGCCACTGGTGCCGCAACGATCATCTTGTCTGGCGGTGCAAATTTGCGGCGAAGCAAATCGTTGGCCGGCAGCACAAACAACTCGTTCACGACAGCATTGACCCCCGGTACCATTTTCAACCGGGCCACAGCCTCAGCGGCTTGCTTGGCATCCAATACTGGACCCCACACCAGCGCCTCGCCATCTTTGACGCGGACACCAAGATTGAGTTCAGCAAGCGTTGCATCATTCCAGAGCGCCTTGCGGGCGCTGAGCGTGACGATCCAATCCGGTGTGGGGGATGGCACTGGCGCAGGTTCGCCCGACAAGCTGATAGCCGCCAGCCCGCCGCCCACCACCAATGTCCACGCCCGCCGAAGCATCATCGCCCTCGGAGCTTTATCACCTTTCCATAGTCCCCATCGCGGGCGTCCGGGAACAGAGCGCACGACGAACTTGAGTCAATTTCGTTGCGAAGCGGGGACACCCGTTAGCGAGCGGGTAAAGATTGCCGGATGTAGCGAAAGGACGCCGCTTGCGGCTTAGCGCGTCAACTCGACGTAAGTCGTTACACAATATGTTCGTTCTCAACCCATCATTTGATTCTCAACATGTTTGTATATTCTCCGGTGGGGTGACAGTGACGTTGCGGGAATCATTCCAGCAGCGTGCCCAAGGCGTAAAACAGCTGCATGAGCGACACCGCGACGTCCAATTTGCCACAAGTCAAACTGAAGATTCAGCGGCGGTCATCGCACCCGTGGATCTTTCAGAAGATGATCGAGTGGCCGGACGCTCGGTTGCCGGCGGGCGTCATCGTCGATGTGCTCGACCGCGATGGCCAATGGGTCGGTCGCGGCATATTCAACGGCTACTCCCGGATCGCACTGCGCATCCTGACGATGGACGCCAACGAACCAATTGACGAAGCGTTCATCCGCCGACGGATCGACCGCGCTGTCCAACTGAGGCGCGAATGGTTGAAACTGGATGCCGTGACGGATGCCTATCGGTTGGTTCATTCCGAAGGCGATGCGCTTAGCGGCCTGGTCGTGGATCGCTTCGGCGACGCCATCGTGATCGAGTTCTTTTCCGCCGGGATGTTTCGCTTGCGCGACACGATCCGAGAGGCACTGTTGGCGCATTTCCCGCAGGCAAAGATCGTGTGGTTCGCCGAACAACATGTTCAGGAACAAGAAGCGTTTGAGTGCCGACCGCCGGAGGCACAGCCTCCTGTGCTTATTCGCGAACACGGCGTGCGTTTTCGCGTGGCGCCCGGCGGCAAACATAAGACAGGTTTCTTCACCGACCAACGCGACAATCGGCGGGCGCTGGCCGGCTATTGCGAGGGCCGTCGCGTGCTGGATTTGTGCTGCAACACCGGTGGCTTCAGCGTCTACGCCAAAACGCTCGGCAAGGCGGCCGAGACCATTGGCGTGGATCTCGACGAAGTAGCACTGGAGTTGGCGCGGCAAAATGCCGGCCTCAACCAGGTGCAGGTTCGCTGGGTGCAGGCCGACATTTTCACCTGGTTGCGCGACATCATCCCAAGCAAACAGACATTCGACGTGGTGGTCCTCGATCCCGCGAAGCAGACCCGGGACCGCGAAGAGATTCCATATGCGCTCAAACGTTATTTCGACATGAACCGACTGGCAATGGAAGTCGTCGCTCCCGGCGGCATTCTGTTGACGTGTTCATGCACTGGCCTGGTCAGCAAGGCCGACTTCGTCGAATCGCTTCGACGTGCCGCTTATCAAGCCGGCAAAGAGTTGCAAATACTCGCCATTCGTGGCGCGGGCGAAGATCACCCCGTATACGTTCACGTGCCGGAGAGCCGGTATCTGAAGGCCGTGTTCTGCCGGGTGCTGCCACGTTAGACTGGTCCAGTTCGATTCCCCTCCCTCGAAGGGAGGGGTAGGGGAGGGATTTATCGCGGGGCTGATTTCGTGTCGATGCAGAAGCAGGGCCAGGGTCGCCCGTAATCCCTCCC
>JANLTA010000732.1:0-7988 GCA_031362705.1 Gemmataceae bacterium
GGGGCGGCAAGTTGATGCTGTATGAGCCAGTAACCGGCCTAATCGGAGTGCTTCTTCACATAGGTCTTGCCGGACCAGATCCTGGCCCGAATGGGCGGCGTAGCCTTCGTTGAACAATAGGTAGAGCACGTGAAGCACGGAGTCCAAACGCTCGGCCAATTCCGCGATCGGCGGCACGACAATCGGCACGTCGCTGTCGCGAAGTAAGCGCTTGGCTCGCACGATTCGCTGAGCGATGGCTGTCTCGTCAGTAAGAAATGCTCGTGCAATCTCGTCGGTGCCAAACCCGCAGACGGCTTTGAGCGTCAGAGCGATGCGTGCGTCCTGTGTCAATGTCGGATGACAACACGCGAATATCATCGCCAACTGATCGTCGATGCCGGTATCAACGTCAACCGGTTCTTCGGAGAAATGCAAATGACTTGCGAGTTCGAATTGAATCCGCGCGAATGTGTCCTGGCGGCGCAGTCGATCAATAGCAAAGTTGTGGGCAGTTCGCGCCAGCCATGCGGCCGGGTTATCCGGTTGACCTTGGTATGGCCAGATTTTCAGCGCCTGCACCATGGCGTCTTGAACGCATTCCTCGGCCAGGTCCAGGTGCCGCGATCCGAGTTGCCGGCCCAGACTGGAGAGCAGCCGTCCCGCTTCACGGCGAAAAAGATGCTCTACCAGTCCGGACACAGGTTTGCTCATTTCACGCGGGCTCGGGTTCACCCATAAAGTCGATTTCACGGACGTCGATGCGGCCATATTCCATGTGCGGGCAGGTCTTGGCCAATTCGACGGCCTCGGCGTAATCCTTGGCTTTGAGAATGTAGATGCCGCCGACGACTTCCTTGGCCTCGGCATACGGTCCATCGGTAACGGCCAGTGCGCTGCCGGCTCGGGCAATCTTCTTGCCGCCGTGTTCCGTCAGTTTGTGCCCGCCGACCATGCGGCCTTCCTGGGCCATCTTCATTCCCCAGGCACCGTATTTCTCGATGATCTTTTGGATCTGTTCCGGTGCCATGCTGGCGAAGTCGCCCGGCTTTTCGGAGAGAATCAGCATAAATTGCGGCATGAATCTATTCCTCTTGGGTGGTCTGGCCAGAGCACAATACCCCGACACTCTATCACGACGAACGCGGCGGCCGAGTTTCGACAATCAGGTTCAAGATTCTGTGAAATCGTCGAAACCTGCTAACCGGCGACGACGAAGTTCACCAGTTTCCCTTTGACGACGATCACTTTCTTGATCGTCTTGTCCGCAACCAGTGCCGACACTTTGGCATCGGCGCGGGCGGCGGCCTCCAGTGTGGCCTCGTCGCTGTCGGCCGGAACCTGGATGCAGGCACGCAGCTTGCCGTTCACTTGCACTGGCACTTCGATCACAGCCGCCTTAAGCAGATTGGCGTCAAATGTGGGCCAAGGTTTAAAGGCCAACGATTGCTCGTGCCCCAGCGCCCGCCACAACTCTTCGGCGACATGCGGGGCAAAAGGGGCCAGCAACAGCACGAACGGCTCCAGGATCGACTTAGGCCGACTTGTGATCTTGGTCAGATGGTTTGTGAATTCCATCATACAGGCGATGGCTGTGTTGAAACGCAGGCCGTCCAAGTCGTCGGTGACTTTGGCGATAGTGTAATGAAGTAATCGCAGTGTCTCGGCATCTGGTGTCGCATCGGTGACGGCGGCGTTCAGCCGCAACTCTTCGGAGCGATCATCAATGATGGCTCGCCACACGCGGCTCAGGAAACGATACACGCCTTCGACACCGCGCATGCTCCAGGGCTTCACTAGCTCCAGTGGACCCATGAACATTTCGTATAGCCGCAGCGAGTCGGCACCGTACTCGTTGACCACGTCATCCGGGTTAATGACGTTGCCCCGTGCCTTCGACATCTTGTAAGCGCGGGCTGCCACACGGATGGCCCGATTCTCCTTCAGCACGAAGCTGTCGCCGTCCTTTTCGACTTGTTCCTCGCTCAGCTTCACAGCTTCGTCGGCGGGTTGCACCGGGTCGCCTTTGCGGTCGGCGGCGATCCATTGGCCATCGGACCTGTAACCGGTGAACTCGACTTCGCCGAGGATCATGCCTTGATTGACGAGCCGACCGAAGGGTTCAGCGCACGGGACGTAGCCCCGGTCGAATAGCACCTTGTGCCAGAAGCGACTGTACAGCAGATGCAGCACGGCGTGTTCGGCACCGCCGACGTATAAGTCTACTGGAAGCCAATGTTTCGCTTTCGCTAAGCTGCAGGCGGCTTCGGTGTTTTTGGGATCCAGGTAGCGAAGGTAGTACCAGCATGAGCCGGCCCACTGCGGCATGGTGTTGGTTTCGCGCCGATATTGTTTGCCATCAATGGTGACGTGAAGCCAGTCCTTTGCCTTGAACAGCGGACCTTCCGGGCTGCCTGTCGGCTTGAAGTCCTCTAGTTCGGGCAGACGAACGGGAAGATCCTTGGCATCCACGCGGCGGGTTAGCCCGGTCGGATTGCCGGCTGCATCCAACTCATGCAGTATCGGGAACGGTTCACCCCAATAGCGCTGTCGGCTGAACAGCCAATCGCGCAGTTTGTAATTGACCCGACGCTCGCCGAGTTCATCACGCTCCAGCGAGGCAATCATCTTGTTCTTGGCATCGGCAACGTTCAGGCCGTCGAGGAAGCCACTGTTAATTGCTGGTCCGTCACCGGTGTACGCTTTGCCCTTCCAATCGGCTGGGGCCTGCACAGTGCGGATCACCGGCAGTTTGTAAGTTTGGGCAAACTCCCAGTCGCGTTCGTCCTGCCCAGGGACCGCCATGATTGCGCCGGTGCCGTATGTGGACAACACATAGTCGGCGACCCATACGGGAATTGGTTTGTCAGTAGCGGGGTTGATTGCGTACGCACCGGTGAACACTCCAGTCTTACGCTTGGCGAGTTCCGTGCGTTCCATGTCGCTCTTACGTGACGCTTCCACCCGATAAGCATCGACCGCATCTTTTTGTTCCGGCGTTGTGATCTTTTCAATGAGTGCGTGTTCCGGCGACAGGACCATGTAGGTCGCACCAAACAACGTATCGGGCCGGGTAGTGAAGGCCTTGATGCAATACCCGCTCGTGCCTGGCGGTACATATTGAACATTGAATCCGACTTCCGCGCCTTCACTGCGGCCGATCCATTCGCGCTGCATCGTTTTGATCGACTCCGGCCAATCTAATGGCTCAAGGTCGTTCATCAAGCGGTCAGCGTAGGCCGTAATGCGCAGCATCCATTGCCGCAGCGGCCGGCGTTCGCAGGGGTGGTCGCCACGCTCGGACTTGCCGTCGATTACTTCTTCGTTGGCCAGCACGGTGCCCAGTTTGGGGCACCACCACACCGGCACATCGGCCATGTAGGCAAGGCGTTGGCTATCCTGAAATTTCCGGATCGCTGAGTCGCCGACGATGTCTTTCGGGATCGGCAACTCGCTGATGGGCCGGCCCTTGTTTTGTGCCGTGTCATACCAAGTGTCGTGTAGAAGTAGGAAAATCCACTGTGTCCACTTCACATAATTGGGATCGGTGGTATCAACCTCTCGGTCCCAGTCATAACTGAAACCGAGTGCCTTGATTTGTCTCTTGAAAGTTGCAATGTTCTGTTGCGTGGTCAGCCGTGGGTGCGTGCCAGTCTGGATGGCGTATTGTTCGGCCGGCAGTCCAAAAGCATCCCAACCCATCGGGTGCAGGACGTGAAAGCCCTTCATGCGGCGATAGCGGCAGAGAATATCGGTGGCCGTGTATCCTTCCGGATGCCCAACGTGCAGCCCGGCCCCGCTGGGGTATGGGAACATGTCGAGAACATAGTGCTTGGGTTTGTCAGAGAAGTCCGGCGTGGCGAACGTGCGCTGTTCGTCCCAGTAACGCTGCCAACGTGGCTCGATAACGCGGGGATTGTAAGACGGCATGACTCATTCCGTGCGAACGGACTCCTCAGGGCGTAGGCTACGTTCGCCCGGAGAAGCCGGCAATGGAATGAGGCGTGTTAGCGGTTGGCAGTTCAGTTACTTCTTCGGCGAGCGTGGCTCAACTTCATCCTCTTCGCAAAACGGGCGGCCAGTGTCGTCACGCCGGTCTTTCTTGGCATCAGCGATCATTGTGTGAATTAACGAAGCACCCAGCCACGCTCCATAAACAGCGGCGGCATCGCGGTCGCCTTCGCCACTCAGCGGGATGCGTTCGACTTCGCCGTTGCGGATATCCGCGGGTCGCCACATCACTGCGGCTTCTGACTCAGCAGCGGGCGGCGGTGGCATCTGCACGTGATCGGCCGGATTCTCCAGCATGATGTATCGGGTGTGGGCAATCGGAAAAAGTCCTTCATCAATCATCGCGCACCCTCCAAGCGAAGTCGCTCAATCACTCATATCATCGACGCTGGCGGTGCCAATGTCAAACGGATTTCAAGTGAAAAAGCACCAATCTCACGAGGCCCAGCCGGACTATTTTGGAGAAAATACGGTTTTTGCAGTGGTTTTTGTTGACGATGCTCGTTTCGCTCCTAGATTCCCTGAGAGATTTCGCATCCTAGGACCCAGGAGGGAACGATTATGGCAGACAAGAAGGCGGCGAAAGCCTCCGACGCGATGAAGCCGATGAACAAAAGCCAGACTTATGCGGAACTGGCCAACACGACGGGATTGACCCGCAAGCAAGTGGTAGCGTTTTTCGACGCTTTGGAAGGCTTGATTGCCAAACAACTCGGCAAAAAGGGCCCGGGCGTGTTCGTCCTGCCCGGATTGTTGAAGCTCAAGAAAGTGGTCAAACCGGCCACAAAGGGCGGCATGAAGCCGAATCCGTTCAAGCCGGGCGAGATGATGGAAGTGAAACCCAAGCCCGCACGCACGCTGGTCAAGCCGGTGGCGATGAAGGGTCTGAAGAATCTCGTTGCGTAGTTTACCGAACCGCGACGTGCAGCCAACCGCTGTACGTCGCGGCTTCACTTTTCCTGACAATTGCGGTATCTTGGTAGCGAATAACCTTATGGGGCGTGACTGCTCCTCAGGGGGTACGTCGCCAAATGATCGAAGCCGCTACACTTCCCGTCAACTACGCTGCCGTTGACCATCCGACCGATGTCGAGCAACGCCTGCGCCGGTTGGAATCCGCCGTGGTCGCATTGCAGGACACGCAACTCATGGAAGAGCGCGTGGTCGAGCGCATTGCGCAAAAGTCGAAGCGCACCCCGATGTCCGCGCTGCGTGACACGGCCAGTGTGATTGTGGATGCGAGCAAGGCTCTGGTGCCAACAGGTTCCGCGTCTTCGACGACCAATCCATCTCCGCCACCCGCCGACAAACCGGGCTGGCTGCTCCTCGACCTGTGGTCCGAGGTCCGCACGTTCGGCAAAATGCTGTTCGATCACCGGTATCCATTCAGCTATGCCGGTCGATTCGGGCCAGTGGTCATTGCCTGTGCGTATGCGTTCTCGTGGATGTTCCTCAGCGGGATGCCGCTCATCGGCGGCGTCACAGAACGTATCGTCGATGTGGTCCTGGCGTTCGTGCTTTACAAGATCATGTCGCGCGAAGTGTACCGGTATCGGGCTATGTTTTCGGCATAGAATGACGGCATGCAAACACAGTCACTTCCCATCCGCCTTGGCGTCAACATTGATCATGTGGCCACCGTGAGGCAAGCGCGGCGAGCGGCTGAACCCGATCCCGTGGCTGCCGCATTGTTGGCCATACTTGGTGGAGCCGACGGTATTACGTTGCACCTCCGCGAAGATCGCCGGCATGTACAAGAGCGTGATTTGCGTGTCATGCGACAAATGGTTCCACAAAGACTCAATTTGGAATTGGCCGCTGACAAAGCGGTCATCGCCATTGCATGTGAAGTTAAACCGGACGAAGCCACGTTGGTGCCCGAGAAGCGCGAAGAGTTGACGACTGAAGGCGGGCTGGATGTCGTCGCCAATGAGAAGGCCGTTGCCGTGGCGGTTCAACAACTCAAGGCCGCAGGTATTGAAGTGTCATTGTTTATTGACCCCGATGCGCGTCAAATTGATGCTGCGAAGGCACTCAATGTCCATGCTGTTGAGATTCAGACCGCGCGGTATTCCGAAGCGCGGACGCCGTCGGCCCGCGACAAGGAACTTGTAGCCCTGTGCAATGCAGCGACAATGGCCACGGAGCGCGGCTTGGCCGTCCACATGGGCCACGGGCTGGATTACCTCAATGTCGGCGATGTAGCACGCATCGCAGGGGTGCGCGAGTTGAACATTGGCCATTCGATCGTCGCTAGGGCAATGTTAGTCGGGATGGAGCGGGCCGTTCGGGACATGAAGGACGCCATCCGGTTCGCCTGAGCATTCGCCAATCTTTACCCAGTCTTCCCGGACTGTTGGTGCCGGGTGGTTGACTGGGTCACCGAACACGGGTAACATTGCTTGGACTCCGCAGGTCGTGGTGAACATTGCCACGACCGACGCCAATTCTCAGGATGAGAGGCCAAAACGACCGCATACGGCCGCCCCTCTCGCCGTCCCTGTGATAAAAGAAGACTCGGCCCGGGCGCCCAGATCATTATGATTTGGCATCCTGAGTCAGGGTCTACCACGACATGCCAATCCTCCAGGCCGAACCGAACGTATATCCCGCAGGGATGTTCAATGAACCTGTCGCCGCGCCCGTACAGGGTTTCGGCTGGTGGGTGTTACACACCAAACCGCGGCAGGAAAAGAGTCTGGCCCGTTGGCTGCATGCCACAGGGGTGTCGTTCTACTTGCCGACGCTTTCGCGGCGTTGCCGCGTGCGCGACCGGGTGCTGACGACGCATCAGCCGCTGTTCACCGGCTACGTGTTCGCCCATGCCGACCGCGAACACCGCGTATCCGCATTGAGCACCAACCGCGTGGTTCGTTGCTTGCCCGTCGCCGACCAGGATGGTTTTTGGAATGACCTCCGGCAAGTGCATCGCTTGCTGTCTTCGGGACTGCCGATTGCTACTGAAGCCCGTCTGGTGCCGGGCACGCCGGTTGAAGTCATCAGTGGACCGCTGATGGGCGTGACGGGAACCGTCATGCGAACGGCATCGGGCAACCGCTTTGTCGTCCGCGTGGATTTCATTCAACAGGGTGCCTCAGTAACGATCGACGACTACGCCCTGCAACCCATAGGGCCGTCGCCCAAGTGCCGAACTTGACCTGCGGCAACTTGTTACAATGATCAATGTCCTCTCGGAAATGAGCATGGAATCGAGCCTGTTTGATCTCCTGTACCTCTTTGGCGCGGCATTCGGCGTTTGCCTGGTGTTCACGCCGTTTGTGCGCGGATTAGCTCGGCGCTGGGGTCTGGTGGATCAGCCCGATGGCCGGCGCAAGATACACAAGAAACCGATTCCTGTGTGCGGCGGCGTGGCGGTCTATCTTGCTGCCTGCACGACCATTCTGGGTGCCGTGTGGTTTGTGCCATCGTTCCGCAAGGGATTGGGCGACAATTGGACGACGTTTCTGTCGTTGTTCCTGGCCGCCACGGTGATTGCCGTTGTCGGCTTGATTGACGATTTCCGTGGCATGCGGGGCCGTTACAAACTGGCAGGACAAGTTCTGGCAGCGCTAATCGTCGTGTCAGGAGGCGTGCTCGTCCGCAGCGTCACCATCCTGGAAGTAAAAGTCGATCTCGGTGTGTTGGCCGTACCGTTCACAATGTTTTGGCTCCTGGGCGCCATTAATTCGCTCAATCTCATCGACGGCATGGATGGTTTGCTCGGCTCCATCGGCTTGATCCTGTGCTTGACCATCGGCGGCATGGCCTTCCTCAACGGCAACTTCGCCGCGGCATGTATCGCCATGACATTGGCCGGCTCGTTGTTCGCGTTCCTGTGGTTCAACTTCCCACCGGCAAGCATCTTTCTCGGTGATGCCGGGTCCATGCTCATCGGCCTAGTGGTTGGCACGTTGGCGATTCAAGCATCGTTGAAAGGTGCGGCCACGGTGGCTTTAGCCGCACCATTGGCCCTCATGGTAATCCCAATCTTCGACACA
>JANLTA010001037.1:0-2331 GCA_031362705.1 Gemmataceae bacterium
GTTTTTTATCTTCCGCTCGCAACAAAAAAATTTTAAAATTAAAATTATTTTTATTTCACCAATAATTTTTTAATCCCCACCGGGGGCCTGCACTCCCCCCCCCGCCACGTTGATTCAATAATGCGTTACGCTACTTCCCTACCTTTAGCCGTGCCAAACCGATGGCTGCTTCCACACGCACAGTGGGCGGGGAATCGTCGGCGAGTTTTTCGAGTGCGCTGACCACGGCCGGCTCGTTGATCTGATTGCGAACCAATGCCTGGATGGCCGCCCGGCGGGTCGTATCCACGTCATTGCTGCGAGCCATTTCCACCAGCACCGGCGTGATGTCCGGACAGCTTTCGAAGTCCGCTTTAGTCAAGCTGCCGGTGATTTGCTCGCGGACGGCTGCCGGGTGCTGATCAATCAGCAACGTCATCGCCCGCTGGGCCAGCGGCGTTGCTTTCGGAACGACTGGCTCCGTCGGCTTAACGACCGGTGTCGGCGTCTCGACCGGCTTCATGCTTTCGCGTTCGTTGAGCTTGTTCGTTTCCTTGGCAGTGACGGCAGCGGGCAGGGCGTTAGGAACGCTGATCTTTGCCGGTGACACCACGATGCTGGTCCCGCGCGGTTGACCGGCTAATTCAGCCGTCGTCTTAGGCAGCACGGTGCCAATTTCGCCGTAACCACCGCTTTCGGTTGCCTTGGCGGATTTTGTGGTCATTGGTTCCGATCTTGCCATCATCGGCTCGGGCAGGATCGGCGTCGGCTCCATTCGCGCTGGCATCGGCATAGGAACCGGCATGGCAATCGGCGCCGACTTTACGAAGGCCGTCGGCGGTTCCATTGAGGATTTGACGACGACTTCGGTGCGGCCCGCGCCCACGGTGGGTGCCGGCTCGGCATTGCGCGACACGATCTCCCACAGGTTTTGTGGCCGAGCGGACACGACCTCGGCTTTCGCGACTGGAATGCCATTGGACATACCAGTCGGTGATGTCGCGGTCGTATCGACCATTGCTTGATTGAGCATGCCGACCACTGAATTCTCGCGGTTCAACACAACATGAGCGGATGCCGTCTGGTTGTATTTCTCAACGACGCGCCGTGCTTCCTCGACGATCTGGTCACGCGGCACGGCATTGACCTTGGCGTAGTACGCCATGCCAACCGGGCGGGGTGCTTTTTCCTTAACATCCTGCTTGCTGGTGTCTTTATTGTCCTCATCGTCCGGCGCGTTCTTCCTGTCACCGGGAACCTTGATTTCTTCGGGCTTCCTATCGTCGCGAATTCCTTCCTCGGGCTTACCTTCGATAACTTTTTCGACCTTGGGCGGATTTGGATCGACGTAGCACGATAAGCACTGTTGCAACGCCGACACGGAAGCAGCGCGAACGCGATCGGAATATTCACGCGGCAAACCATCGCGGTCGGAACATGCCGCACTGACCGAAAGTGCTTCCATCGTTGCCTTGGTGCAGCAGCAGCCATTGCCGAGTGCCAGTGCTGCTTCGAAGCGGACGCACTCGTTGGTGTCGCCACGCAGACCCTTGATCAAAGCGTCTTGAGCATCCGGGAAGCGTGAACAATCGACTGTGCCAAGATAACGCATCGCCGCTTTGCGAGCCTTGGCCTGCGCTTCTTCAGCTTTGATCTTGGCGGCCGCACCCACTGCACCTTGATCGGCCAGGTCGGCCGGTGACGGCATCAGCCCACAGTACGGCGGGATAATGCCACCCGTGAAGGCCGTCAGCGGCATCGTCATCTTGTTGATGAACTGTCCACACGGCGTGGCACATTTCTTCTGGCGACAAGCTTCAAGCTGCGGCTTGGAGACGCCAAGAAAACTCCAAAGTGTATTCGGTTGAGCGGCGGCGGCAGGCGCGGCAGCTCCAAAAGCCGGGGCGGCGGCCGGTGCCCCAATTCCAGCCGGTATCTGAGCGTTGGCCCATGTCGGCAGCGCACCCAAACTCATCAGCCCCATCCACATCCATTTGCGTGCCTTCATGATTCTTGCGCCTCCCCACGTTGCGGTGGCAACCCGACTTCGCCAAAACGCGCCGGTCACGCAATCCGCTCTGCATACGGTGTTCGGCGTTCGGTCGTGCCAGTCTTGAGAAGAGAAGCAATTTTGTCGATTCGACGGGATATCGGTGCAGTAGCGAGTCTGCACATTATAGGGCACTACATCATAACCAGTGCATATAGGCGAAGCGGACAAACTGGCAGGAATAGATTATCGGGCAAAGATGCGGATTTCGTCAAAGACCGCACAGTCTACCAGCCGATGGGTAAGGTACGCAATTGAGGCAGCCGCGCATCGGCGTGCCGCCTCCAATATGAGGGAACGGA
>JANLTA010000766.1:0-2166 GCA_031362705.1 Gemmataceae bacterium
GCCAGCCCGCGCGAGATTACTCGACTAATCCGCACGCACTTCGGCGTCGGCGGCGACACGGTCGCGGCGTTGGCCGCCGACAAGAAGAAAGACGACATTGAGCTTCTTGAAGAAATCGAAGCCGATGATTCGGAACTGGCCAAGCAGGCACAGGAAGCGTCAGTCGTGAAGTTGGTCAACGAGATTCTCGTCGAAGCGGCTAGTGAACGAGCCAGTGACATCCATATCGAGCCGGAAGAGAAGACACTCCGCATTCGTTATCGAATCGACGGCTTGTTGCAGACGCAGAAATTGCCGCCCGAAATCAGCCGCTTTCAAAACGCCATCATCAGCCGCATCAAGATCATGGCCCGGCTCAACATTGCCGAGAAACGGTTGCCGCAAGACGGCCGCATCAAGATGCGCGTGCAGGGCCGCGAGGTCGATGTCCGTGTTTCGATCATTCCCATGATCTACGGCGAAGGCATCGTCATGCGCTTGCTCGATAAAGGCCGCATGGTGTTCAACCTCGCCAACGTCGGCATGTTGCCGCACATCTACAACACGTTCAAGCAGCTTATTGACCGGCCTCACGGCATCGTGCTGGTCACCGGGCCGACCGGCTCGGGCAAGAGTACCACGCTCTACTCGGCCCTTAACGAAATCAAGGACGAGATCACAAAGATTATCACGGTCGAAGACCCGGTCGAGTATCAACAATCGGGTATCAGTCAGATTCAGGTTCATACCAAGATCGGCATGACCTTCGCCAACGCCCTGCGCAGCATCCTGCGGCATGACCCCGACGTAATCCTGATCGGCGAAATGCGCGACCTGGAAACCGGCGAAGCGGCGATCCAGGCATCGCTCACCGGGCACATGGTATTCAGCACGCTGCACACCAACGACGCGCCCAGCGCCGTGACCCGCATGATCGACATGGGCATTGAGCCATTCCTTGTCGCCAGTACGGTTGAAGGCGTGATGGCTCAACGACTCGTGCGCACCATCTGCGGCGACTGCAAAACGGAAGTGAAACCGAACTACGACGACTTGCCGGCTGACTTCCCGCGCGACTTGCCGCACATTTACCACGGCACCGGCTGCCGGAGTTGCCGGCAAACCGGCTTCCGTGGCCGCACCAGCATTCACGAGCTCATGGTCAACAGCGACCCCATCCGCGAAATGATCGTCAGCCGCGTCAACGCCGGCGTCATCCGCCAGGAAGCGTCGAAAAACGGTATGCTGAGTTTGCGACAGGATGGTTGGAAGAAAGTTGTGATGGGTATGACGACCGTAGATGAGATCGCACGAGTGACGGCGGGGGATATTATTGCGTGATCCTGGCTTCGGTGATCGTTACATCAAGGAGAACAACTTTCAGTATTATCGTTTGGTTGGAGCTGTATTTGGAAGGGAGCGCGTATGTGATTGAACGTAAGTCCCGTTTTTTCGATGATGGCCGGATACATGTACGGGCTTCATGCGACTGCCGGGTTGTAAGCGTTGCTGGAGCGAACCGAAGTACTGATCGCTCCAATCGGAGATCTCATCCGACCAAACAAGTAATCCGCCGTGGTATACTGAAACGTTGGAGCCATTCGTAATTGTCAACGATTGGGCTTGGTTGGTGACTTGAGTCAATCCGGCTCGTGCTATCCCTTTACTGTTTCCCACGATGGCGACCGTATCATTGTCGCGCTGGTCAGCTAGTCTCTTTCGCGCAGTTGCCTCAAGTTTCCAGTATGAGTCTCGCTTTTCCGCCGCAAAACGATTTATGTCGGCGATGAGCCTCTCGATTTCTGCGGAAAACGAGTCAATGTCTTCCATAGAGCCGGCTTCCTGCACCTTGCGTCGTAGCTGCCCCGCCGAGTCATACCAAGTGGTGTCATCAACAATCTTTGCGTCTGACTGACTTTTCTCCGCCATGCGGTTAAGACGATCACACTCGGAGGTTATTACTTGGTGGGCCGCCAATAGCCTTCGAAACCGCCTATCAAACTGTATTCGCGCATCCCGCAAATCCAGATCGTGTTGCACGGGGACGCTAGAGCATTTTGATTTTCATTCTAGCGTGTAGCCAGCGTGGCGGAGGTAGTTGCGACATTCATCGGGGGTGACCCAATCGAGGGATTGGCCGAAGGCGTCCCAGAGTTCGTCGACGGTGCGGAGTTTTCGGCGGCGCAG
>JANLTA010001038.1:0-3002 GCA_031362705.1 Gemmataceae bacterium
GGCCGACAAGCAGAAACAGGCCATTCTCTATTCACTGAATGACTTAATCAAAGGTGGACCGCTCGGCGATGTAGAGAAGCAACCGCCGCCGGGGCCGCTCTACCAGGCCATGTTGGCATTGCTGCCCAAGCTTGCCAAAGATCGTGGCGACCAGGAACTGCGCAAGCTCAATCGCACGTTTCTCGATGAACGACTTGGCGGCGTGGTCCGACCCAGGCGATTGGCGGCGGGGCCGGAAGCGATTCTCACATATACATCCCGCGGTGAACTGATCGGCGAAATCGGCGTTGTTCATGATTGCCCGCGCACTGCAACATGTATCGCCTACACGCATCCGCGGTTCGGACAGGCCAAAGAAGATGTCAAGAGTACCGAAGAGGAGTTTGTCGAGGTCGTGCAACTCTCTGCCGCTGCGTTTCGTGAGTTGTTGGCTATGCCGGAAGCATTACATGTACGCAAACATGTCGAAGAGCTGCTCGCGGCCCGCCGCAAAGCCGACGAGCAACGCCGCAAACTAGTCACGGACACCGATGCCAAAACGGTCACGCGGCGGTTATCGCCCGAATTTGAGAAGCTGGGCCTGATTCAAGGCACGCAGCTCATGCTGATCGATCTCGATCGCTGCACCCGCTGCGATGAGTGCGTGCGAGCTTGCGCGGACACACATACTGATGGCCGGAGTCGGCTCTTTCTCGAAGGGCCACGTTTTGAACATTATCTTGTGCCGATCACCTGCCGGTCGTGTCTCGATCCGGTGTGCCTGATCGGTTGTCCTGTTGGCTCGATCCATCGTGGCGACAACAAAGAGATTCGCATCGAGGATTGGTGCATCGGGTGCAGCTTGTGCGCCCGCCAGTGTCCATACGGGTCTATACAGATGCACGATGTGGGACTCATTGCCTCGGCCGCCCGTGGCTGGCGATTCCATGCCGATACGGGCAACGTGGACCCAACGAAGCGGCCCAGGTTGACAGACTGGCACGCGGCTGCCGCACCGTTTCGCAAGACGCGCGACTTTCGCGCCGCCGTCGGCAATGCCGCCGCTTATTGGTTCGCGTTGGAGTTCGATGTGCCAAAGGAACTGCTGGTTACGTACACATTTGAAATGGAACTGACGGCACCGGATGCAAACGCTCAGCTGTTTATCAATGGGCAGGAAGTGAAGACGGAAGAAAGGCTGAAGAAAGACAAGCGATTGTTTCCTATCGCCAATCCCAAGTCGCTGTTGCTGCCGAAAAACAATATCGTGCTTGTCCGCACCATGCCCAAACAGGATGAAGAAGGAACCATTTTTGATTTGCGATTGGACGCCAGCCCTAAGCCAGTCCGTGCGACGGATCAACCGGTCGAATACACGGAAAAAGCCGTGACGAACCGTGCAGTTGTCTGCGACCTGTGTTCAACGCTTCCTGGCCAAGTCCCCAGTTGTGTCAATGCCTGCCCCCACGATGCGGCGATGCGTGTGGACGCCAGGGCCAACTTCCCGGCACGATGAGTCAAAACAACTGTCGCCAACGCGAGTGAATCCGCGAGAACTTGCCACTTGGACGCAGTGATCCCCGATTGCTTTCAGCACGCATCGCCCGCAAGTCAGCGCGATACGTTTGATCCACACGATCATCTTGGTTTACCTAATCGGGCGCAATTCGCCGATGGGAACGGTCTAACGCTCACGGCGGGTCGCGCCGTTTTTTTCGTCAAGAATGGTTGCAATCCGATTTCGGTCGCGGCACAATGCCCCGCAAGCCATCCCAGTGCGGTTTCTACTGCGCTGAACAGGTTCGCCGTAACTACATGAGAAGCCCCGCCGATTTGCCCCGGCGATCGCGAGACTTCACTGTTTGATATTGACGCCGTCCACGGCGGCCCGTTGCCAAGGCAACGCGTCTCGATGCTCTACGTCTATTTGGAGATTTGCGCCATGCTGTTTGCCCGTTTCTCTCGCTGGTTTCGCGAGGTTTCGCAGACTCGTTACGGCACATCGTGGCGCATGAAGGCCAACCGTCTGCCGTTGCGGCTGCTCAATCTCGAAGAACGAGTCACGCCCGCGATCAGTTATGTCACGGCAGGTAGCACCTATTCGCAGAATTTCGACGGCTTACCGAGTATCGGAACATTCACGCTGTCGAATGTCACCACACCGATTGACCTGACCTCGGCACCGATTCTCTCGACTGGCATGGGAACGGGTGATTGGTTCTTCGCCCGAACGGCTGGCACGACGACGAGAATTCGCGTCAGCGACGGCGGCGACAACACCGGCTCGGTGTATTCCGCGGGCAGCACCGCCAGCAGCGATCGCGCTCTTGGGTTATTGGCGTCCAGCACCAATGTATCGCGCATCGGCGCGGTCTTCATCAATAGTACCGGCTCGACGCTCACCCAATTTACGATGTCGTTCACGGACGAGCAGTGGCGACTCTTTGGCGGCTCGGTCATCAACACCATGGCGTTCGAATACTCACTCGGCGGCACCGACATCAACACAGGAACGTTTACGCCTTCGGCAAATCTCAATTTCGACACAGTAATTACCGGCTCAAATGGCGCCTACGACGGCAATGCCGCCGGCAACCGCAAGACGATTACCGGAACCGTGTCCGGGATCACCTGGATAGCCGGGCAGAATCTGGTCGTGCGCTGGACCGACACTGACGATGTCAATCCCGACGACATGCTGGCCATGGACAACTTCACGTTTTCGGCGGCGGTGGCGCAACCTGACGTTTCCGTGACCCTGTTGCCCGGCTCTGTTAATGAAAACAGTGGCACCGGACTTGTTTACACATTTTCCCGCACGGGGCCTACCACGAGCGCATTGACTGTAAATTTCACGGTTGGTGGCCCGGCGGTCTTTGGGTCCGATTACACACAATCTGGAGCCGCGACTTTTGGACTTGCATCGGGAACTGTCATCATCCCAATTGGTTTCAGCTCGGTCGATGTCACTCTGACGCCCACGCTCGATTCCACGGTTGAGGCGCATGAAACCGCAATCCTGA
>JANLTA010000846.1:0-3584 GCA_031362705.1 Gemmataceae bacterium
TTGGTATGAAGGCCGCAATTTGCACGTCGAACGGCCCGCAAAGAGCGATGCCGCATCGACCGGGTCACGACGGCAAATTAGTTACGATTCCCTGGTACGAACAGCCACAGCCAAATCCTGCCGGCTCGATTCACTTGACGGGCAATGACCTTGCACCATGGCTCATGTTCCAACTCGGCGACGGTACCTGGCAAGGAAATCGTTTGGTGTCCGCGGGCAATCTCGCCGAGACTCACACATCGCAAATTGTGCAAAAGCTGGGGGGCGTCGTCGCTGCCACGCATCCGGAAACAAAAGAAATGAGTTATGGCCTCGGTTGGGTGATCCAGGATTATCGTGGCGACCTGTTATGGACCCACACTGGCTTGATCGACGGCTTCCGCGCACAAATCGCGCTGGCACCTAAAGCCGGTTACGGCATTGCTGTTCTGTCCAATCGACACGAAACCAGAATGAACCTTGCACTGGTCAACAACATTGTTGATCGCTTACTTGGAACGCCAACCTGCGACTGGAACTCCCATCTGCAAAAAGTCATTGCGGACGAGGCGGCGACCGTCCGCGCGAATCAAGTCGAACGTGATCGAATTCGCAAGTCATCAACACCACCGCGGTCATTCGCGGAGTACGTCGGCAACTACCAGCATCCGGCCTTTGGCGACTGCACGATCTTTCTCTCCGGCGGTTCACTCGCTTGGCGCTGGCGCGGCAACGTCACGCCTCTGACATGGGACACCGGCGATCAATTTCATGTCGAAGTGCCTGGCTTGCCGGAGCAGGGACTCACGTTTTCGGTTGGCAATGGAAGGCCGAAAGGTATGAAGCTGTTTGACGTGATGTGGAATCAACAATGACTGACTTCAGAGTCGGATGACTTTGATTCGGCGCGTAATCTCTTCGGCTGGGATCAGTTCGCCACGACCTGACCCCGGACACGTCGTTTGTGTGCGCTTCCACGCTTCGGGAGTGCCGGCGGTGCTTTCCCAAAACGGCCAAGTGCGACATTGGTCTGGCCGGGCCGCATAAACGGTACAACCCCGAGTTCGGTCGTAGAATACGCAGTCTCCAGGCCCGGTGTCACGAAGTGTCACTCGTCCGCTGACTTGGCGAGTGTACATCAAGATGAACTGTTCAGGCGTAACCTCTTTAGCTTCAGCAAGTTCCGCAATTTCGCGGTCACTGACCCACACATACCCGGGGGTGCCGGTGCAACAGTGGCCGCATTGGGTACACTCGAAGCGAAGGCCATCCGCGTACCAATTGTCGCTCGACATCTTTTCCTCCGTTGCCGATCTTACCAGTAAATCAAGCTGAAAACGACGGATTCTCGTAAACACTGGAAATTCATTTTCGGATCGGTTAGGATGGCTCCCCTCAGGATTAGGAGTCAAGGAGACACCACCGTGGCAACTGCCGTTCGTTTCGACGACGTGCTCGACCTTCTTCACGACACCGATGAACGGGTCCGTGAGCGGTCTGCGCGACGATTGATGCGCCTGGCACGTAGCGGCTTGTCGCTCGAACAAGGCATGAGGGCCTTGAAGGCTTCGACACTGCCGTACCCGCGTCGCCGCTTTCGCGGCGATGACACCGGCGTGGACCTGATTCGTGCCGCACTAGCAGTGCCGTATCCCGAATACTTGGAGAGCATTTGCCAGCGGTTTCATCTGTGGAATGCCAAATGTCGGCGCGAGCTGATGTCACGCATTGTGCGGATTGAAGACGAACGGGCGGCCGTCGCCATCGTGGAATTGCTGCAACAACATGCCCGCCCGCGCCGGTTGAAGTCGTTGCCGTTAGGCCTCTACGCCAATGTGCCGCAATTTGCTGACGTGCTATTCCCGGAACTGTTGAATTACCTTGATGTGCCCCGGCTGCGCGTCAACGTCGTTGATTACGCATTGTCGTTTATTGCCGCACATCAGATTGAGGGCGAGACGCTGGTACCGCACGTTGGCACGTTGATCGAAATGTACACCCGCCGTCGCGAACAATTGCTGCCAGCACAGCGGACCGAAGGCGTGGCCTGGCGCTGGGAACACGAATACTACCGCTGGCGCGGGCAAGCCGGCGTGTTGCTCGACCTTTTAGGTTACATCCCCGCACCTGAAGTCGTGCCGATCTTGCGCGAAGCCATCAACCAATACACCGACCCGCGTTTGAGAATGTATGCCGCTTTGTCACTGATGCGGCACAACGAGGAAGTCAACGCGGATACGGTGGCCGAGATTGCCGCGTGCCCGGAATGCCGCAAACTGCTGTTCGACGGTTTACAGAAGATCGAGCGCTACCAGCTTTATCCGCTGCAACTGCGAACGCAGGCCGCACTGGCCGAGTCGGACCTCGTGAACTGGCTGACGCATCCGCGCGAACTTGGCCGCGCGCCGGACGAGTTGGAACTGGTGCGAGCAATCACGTTCGACTCGGAAACAGAAATGGGTCTGGTCGATTACTTCCTTTACCGCTTCCACCTCGACGGCGAACATTGGGCCACCAAGTTAGGCCCGATGGCCGGCGTTGCCGGTCCGTTTGTTCGCAAAGACGCACCGACGGTGCAATCATTGGGCGACACGCACAGCCAGTTCCGCCGCTGGGATGAGAAGACGCTGGACGAACACGTGGGCGACGTGCGACAACTCTTCAATGCATGGCGCGAACGGCACACGGCGAAGGATGACGCGTAGCCAGCCGCTTGCGGCTTAGCGCAGTGTCAGCGCCCGCCAGTGGGCTTCGCTTCCTTTTCACGCAACAAACGAATTTCCGCATCGAGTCGGCAGTACATCGTCTGTTGATAATCAAGCTCTTTGATCGCACCTGCCTTGAATCTCGCTTCGTTCAGTTCGAGTTGTGCTTTAGTAAGTGCCAAATGCCCTTCCAGTATCTTGACGCGGCCTTCTTTGGTCGCCGCGAGTTCAAGCGCCGAGTCCCGTACGCGAACACCGGATCCAAGCACTAGGTCCAATGTCCCACGACCTACCTTGAATTCATCATACCGAAGCTCCATTTCCCTTCTTGCCGAATCGAAACGATCTTTCATGAGCTTTCGTTCAGCCGTATCCGTTTTTATGAACTCGACTTCCTTGGCTAGTTCATCAAACGGATTCCTAAAGTCGGGTTGCACTTTGCCGACGGCCACCGGCTTCCCATCCTGCCCGATCGGATTCGGCGGCTGCATCGCAACCGCTGCGGCAGGGCCAGGGCCGAAATATTGACCCGCGCCGACGCCAAGTACGCCGACGGCGGCCAATGTGATGATCGTTGCTTTGACTTTCGTTATCCACATGGCGTGTAGCACTCCTTGAGTGAGAGATATTACTGTCGGGGCGAGAACGGCGCTGGGTAGCGCCACTTTCGCGGCAAGAGCGACTATCGAACTGGGCAAAGCCGCGCTGGTGGCCTCACTCGTCATACCGGCCGTCAAGCCGGCGATGCTCACTGCATAACCACGGCGTGTCAAACCATGACGCAGTTTTTCACGGGCGGCGGCCAACCGGCTCAGCACCGTGCCGCGCGGGCAACCGAACTCCTTCGCCGCATCGTCCGCCGTGCGGCCATTGAGATAGCAAGCGATCACCGCCAGCCGG
>JANLTA010000863.1:0-11163 GCA_031362705.1 Gemmataceae bacterium
GCCGCGTATCTCGCGGTCAAGGAGAGCTTTCAGCGCCGCATCCCGGGGCGTTTCGTCGGCGTGTCGCAGACTAAAGCCGATAATGCCAACATTGGGATCAGCTTCGACCCGTTGCGCGGCTTTTGCAATGACCTCGTCCAAGAACTCGTCGGTCACGCTAATGTCGGGATTGAGCAACAGGAGCCATTCGCCCTGACTGTGGCGAAAACCCTCGTTCACGGCTCGGGCAAATCCACGATTGCGACCGAAGCTCCGCAGGATCACGCCGGGTCGTCGCGATGCCCACTTTCGCAGTGGCTTCGTGTCGGCGTCATTGTCAACAAGCACAATTTCGGCATTTCCAGTGCGCATCGCCTCGCAGCGATCCAGTTGCCGCAAAAGGCGCTTGGTATGTTCGGTCTGGCGGAAGTTGACAACGACGATAGAAATGGCGACGGCCACGTCGGTTCGACGTGTCGAAAGTGCGGTCACGGCATCGAGCAAATCCAGATGCGAGGGCACGACCGTGGGATTCCTTCCGGAGGCGACGCTCCTGCCGTGTCGGGGCTGATCCTTGACCCGGACGGAAGTATAGTCGCCAAACGGCTTTCGATGCAACCGCAACTAACGGGCAGCGTCGCGCAAGAACCGAATGGCCGCGCGAGCGGCATTTACCGCATCGTGACTATGCCGACTGAGTTCTACGTGAATCCCGCCGACGTACTCAACTTCTTGCAGGGCTTTCAGTACCGGCGGAAAGTCGATTTCGCCCTCGCCGAATTGCAAGTGCTCATGCACGTTTCTGCACATGTCTTCAATGTGAACATTGCGCAGTCGCTCACGTTGCTGGTGAATGGTCTCGACGATTGGCTCGCCCCGGCAGTGCAGGTGCCCTATATCCAAGGTCAATCCGAGTCGCGAACAATTGACACTTTTGAATAGATCAACGTACTTCATCGTCGAATCGACAAACATCCCGGGCTCCGGTTCAAAAGCGAGTTCCACGCCCCGCTGCTCAGCCAAATCACACAAGACTCGGCAACCATCGGTCAGACGTTGGAAAATCTCTTCATCTGGTGCCTCATCGGTGGCGGTCCCGGACCAGAGGCTCACGCACTCGGCACCTAGAGACTCCGCAATCCAAATAGCCCGTTTGAGAAACTCCAACCGGTAGTCGCGTTCCCACGGCTGCGGGCTGATCAGCGTCGGTTGGTGCTTCCGCCGGGCATCGAGCATAAATCGCGCCCCGGTTTCGATGACGCATTTCATTCGCAAGCGTTCCAGCCATTGCCGGATTGCACCCATCTGTCCGTACACATCTTTGTCGAAGGGATTCAGCGCGAAATGGTCGAGCGTGATTGCAACCGACTCATAGCCGAGATCGGCCAGGATCGGAAGCGCATCTTCGAGCCGATGGTGGGCGAAGCCATTGGTGTTGTAGCCGAATCTCAGCACGTCAGGGAACCGCCTCCAGGTATTCGATTTTCGGAACGTGCTTACGCAATTCCTGTTCAATTCCCATGATAAGCGTCATCACCGTGGCGGGGCACCCGGCACAAGCATCAGTGACACGGATACGAACCACGCCATCGATCACATCAAGTACTTCGAGTCCAGCGACGTCCAGGGAGAGCACGGGGGCGATGTGGACTTCAAGAACTGATTGAATTCGAGCCTTGAGATCATCGATTCCTTCCTCGCTCGGCAATGGGGAGCCGACAAGGTCAAGTTTCTTTCGAGTTTGATCAACATCTTCATGCAATTGTCGCACGAGTTCCTCCTTCGATTCGAACTTCCGCGTATTGCGTAATCGCTCGACGAAATCAATTGCCAATGGCTGACCGTATAGATCCTGATCAAAGTCCAGAAGATGCACTTCGACTTTTCGAGCCGACACACCGAATGTTGGGTTCGGGCCGATGTTCGCCGCACCGATAAACTCGCTAAATGCACATTGAACTCGCACAGCATACACGCCGTCACCGGGGATCACGGTGCGGCAATCTCCAAGGTTGGCCGTCGGGAAGCCAAGCGTCGCTCCACGCCGATCACCCACAACAACGGTGCCACGCAGGCGATAGGGCCGACCGAGCAACCGCGCCGCGTTGGCGACATCTCCAGAATCCAATGCCGCGCGGACACGGGAACTGGAAACAGGCTCGCCGCTCGCAGCCTTCTTGGCCGCGACAATGCTACACGGAATCGAGTTGTCTCTACAAAAACTCTTAAGCGACTCCGTCGTTCCCACACGATCCCGACCGAATCCAAAATTGAAGCCCTCGACGACGGCCTTGGCCGCGAAGCGATCGACAAAAAGTCGTTTCAAGAACTCATTTGCTTCCAGCCGCAACAGGTCCGGAGTTGTCTTGAGAATGACCACCCAATTCGCACCGGCGTTCAGTAACAACTCTGCTCGGTCTTCCGGCGTCGTCAATTGCGGCAAGAACCGATCCGGTGCCAAAAGTCGCAGCGGATGCGGATCAAATGCTACCGCGACGGCCGGTGTATTCAGCCGCTGGGCTTCTTGCCGTAACTCGGCGATTAATGCGGCGTGCCCGAGATGCACGCCATCGAAATTGCCGACGCTGACGGCTGATCCGCGAAGTTCAGCGGGAAAGGAATCGTCAATTGCGAGCGACAGGACATTGGTCATTCGGTGTGAACCCCGGGCGGGGAACGCGACTCTCCGATATGATAGTGTGTGATCTCGGGTCGGCCGGACGGCCGCTCTCGACGGAACGGGCGCAAGCCAACGGCCGACGAGGGAGGAAAGTCCGGGCTCCACAGGGCACGGTGACAGGTAACGCCTGCCGTCCGCAAGGACAGGGATAGTGCCACAGAAAAGATACCGCCTCGCAAGAGGTAAGGGTGCAATGGTGCGGTAAGAGCGCACCGCGGCGCGGGTAACCGAGCCGGCAAGGTAAACCCCACCGGGAGCAAGGCCAAGCAGGGGGCAGGGTGGCATCGCCCGTTAGGACCCCCGGGTAGGCTGCTTGAGCCGCCGGGCGACCGGCGGCCCAGAGAAATGGCCGTCGCCTTCCGCAAGGAAGGTCACAAAACCCGGCTTACAGGCCGACCCGAGATCATTTGTTTCTTGGTGGAGTTACGCGATTGACTTTGATACTACTTAATGATACTATGTTTCGATGAGCAACAAGCATCAGCGCACGCTTGAAGCCATCTTCGCTGAGCCGATTCGCGCTGGCGTTCTCTGGCGAGAAATTGAAGCGATGATTTTGGCATATGGTGCGGAAATCACGGAAGGAAAGGGGTCACGAGTTCGTGTCGCCTTGAACGGCGTGCGAGCCGTCTTTCACAGGCCGCATCCGCAAAAGGAAACGAACAAAGGTGCCCTGCGCTCCGTGCGGCGATTTCTGAGCGAAGCGGGGATTCAACCATGAAAGAATACAAAGGCTATATCGGGCGCGTTGAGTTCGACGATGAGGCTGACATCTTTCACGGTGAAGTGATCAACACCCGTGATGTCATTACCTTTCAAGGAAGCTCAGTCCGAGAGCTTCGAAAGGCATTTCGTCAATCGATTGATGAATATCTGAGTTTTTGCCACGAACGGGGGGAAGAACCCGACAAGCCCTATTCAGGCCAATTCGTGGCTCGGGTGGGACCGGACCTGCATCGGAAAATCAGCCACACGGCGGCAATCGAAGGCAAGAGCTTGAATACATGGGTAGCCGAGCAATTGGACACGGGGGTTTCAAGCTCGACACGATCAAACTTACCAATGCGTAGCGAAGGAATCGTCGCAGCTGAACTTGGAAAAAAACACGCTGAAACCCTAAATGAGACGCTCAGCGATATCAGCAAAATTTTATTACAACGGAACAGACGCCCATCGAAAAAGGGGAATGGCAAGATGAGGTCTATCGCAGAGGAACTAACTCGGCTTGCCAGTAAGGGGGTTGTAAGATCAGCAACTTCACAGGAGCTTGCCGAACTTGTACGGCGTCACGTTCGAGAATCAGAATCAAACATTCAAGATCTAGTTGGACAAACGTTTGTCCTAGACGGTGGAACAACAGTTTGGAAAAACGTGGAGGACGAAGACGGGCATTTTTATCTCGGAAGCATGGATGAAAGGTTTTACATCATTGCTATTCGGGACGAAGATGACAGGATAGCGTTTTCGCTTCAAACACCTGGGAACGGGCCGGCGAATTATAGTTTCAACTCCAGCCTAGCTTCACTTGAGGACTGCATGAAACGCGCAGAGCAATATGAAACGGAGATATTGACCAGTCGGAATTAGTTGTCCCTGATTTCCATCTCTTTCAACCATGTACTTCAAATCCCGGTCGGCGGCGTCACCGCTTCTCCCACCGGCAACTTCCGCACCAACAACTCGCTAAACACGCTATCTCGCGATGAGAAGTAGCTGCTGTAGCTGCGGGCCTCAGCGGCGTAGTGCGGTTCGTCGAGCAACCGCTTGTGCAGCGCGGGGAGGTTGTAAAACGGCACGCTGGTGTAGAGGTGGTGGGCGATGTGGTAGTTGATGTTCAGCGGGGCGACGATCATTCGCTCGAATAACGTGGCGTAGACGTGGCGTGTATCGCGCACTTCGCCGGTGGCGGGGCGGAAGGTGTGTTCGGAGATCCAGCGCAGGCGCACAAAAAGCATGAAGAACGTCAAGGCCGGCAATGCCCACAGCAGCAAGTAATATTGCCACACGTTGAACCAAATCACTATGGCAACGATCGATAAGTGATAAACGCTAGACAGGATGGCGTCGCGCAGGCAACGCGAAGCCAACTTCGGATCCTTGCGATGCCGCCACCACAAGGATATTGGCGCCCAGCGACGCCACATGGTCAGGTTGCGTGGTAGGTTCCAAATGAACAGATCGGCGAGGAATACGCGCAATGCTGCCAGGCGCGACTTCGGAAACTGCCAAACCTCATCGTCTTGAAACATGCGGTAGTATGGGTCGTCTTCGGTATTCAAGCCGCCATGGTGCGGCAGATGCTCCAACCGGTAGCCGAGCGTCGAGATACCCTGCGGAAATGCGCAGAACAGGTCGCTGATCAGATCGTTGGCGAACCTGTTGGTGAAAAGGCGGTAATGCGTGGCATCGTGCATGATCACGACCAGCGTGTGCTGACGCGATGCGATGATCACAACCGCAACCGCGTACGCAGCCCAGTGATGGAGATAGATAGCCGCCGCGATGGTGGCGACAATGAACACCCATTGCCGGGCGATGGCTGCGGCGGCCTTCCAGTTATTGACTTGCGAGAATTCGCGCACGTCCTCGATCATCGCGGGACTGCGCATCATGGCCGCGAGAGGAGATTCGGAATTAATCGTCATTGCAGCACCATCCTTGATTCTTTCGGTATGACTCAAACAACCGGACTGACGGTGAGCGGTTCGCCGTGAGGTAATTTTCTGACTAACAGTTCACTGAAGACGCTGTCGCGTGAGGAAAAGTAGCTTCCGTAGCTACGAGCCTCGGCAGCGTAATGCGGTTCGGTCAACAGCCGTGTGTGCAGGGCCGGCAGATTATAAAACGGCACGCTGGTGTACAGGTGATGGGCGATGTGATAATTGACGTTCAGTGGGGCGACGATCAACCGCTCGAAGAACGTCGGGCAGACGTGGCGAGTGTCGCGCACTTCATCGGTGGCCGGCCGGAAGGTATGTTCCGAAATCCAGCGCAGGCGAATAAAGAGCATGAAGAACGTCATCGCCGGTGCAATCCAGAGCAACAGGAACCACTGCCAGACGCCTAGCGAAATCACGGTTGTTACAACCACGGCAAAGTACAGGCTATACAGTATGGCATCCCGTCGAACTCGCGCCGCCAACATCGGGTCACTGCGGTATTTCAGCCACAAAGGCACCGCCGCCCAATGGCTGGCCATGCGCAAGTTGCGAGGCAAGTTCCAGACAAACACATCCGCAAGGAACACCCGCAACGCCGCCCAACGTGATTTCGGCCAATGCCATACGTCGTCGGCCTGGAACATCCGATAGTACGGGTCGGCATCAGTATTGAGCCCGCCGTGATGCGGTTGATGTTCGAGTCGATAACCCAGCGTCGTCACACCCACCGGAAATGCGCAGAACAAGTTGCTGACCAAATCGTTAGCAGTGCGGTTGGAACAAAGCCGGTAATGCGTGGCATCGTGCATCAGGATGACGAGCGTGTGCTGCCGCGACGCGATGATGATCATCGCGACCAGATAAACCGCCCAATGATGAAAGTAGACGGCGGCCGCAATTGTGCCGGCGATAATTAGCCACTGCCGAGCGATCACCATGGCCGCTCGGAAGCTGCTGACCTGTGAGAAACGTCGAACATCCTCAATCATCGCGGGATCGCGCATCATGGTCGCGAGTGCCGCTTCGGAAGTAATCGTCATTGAGATCCTAATGATGCGCGTGACGCCGGCCCAATCATTAAGCGGCGTCACGGCATTCAACAATTGTATCTAGAATCGTGATGCGAAGCCCAATTAGGCACGGCAAACAAAAGGCATCGGCGCGTGCCATGCGGGAAATACCTGTAGTTTCGCCTATCCACTATCGAAAAATAAACCGCCATCCGACCAGCAAACTGACCCTGACGGGATTCGAACCCGTGTCGCGGCCTTGAAAGGGCCGTGTCCTAGGCCTCTAGACGACAGGGCCGGGCAAAGAGGGATGGTACGAGCCGATGTGGGGGAGCGTCAAGCGCATTTGAAATGTAACCATCTCGGCATCCCGCTCATCGCAGAGGGAGGCGGCGTCCGTCTGACTGGTTCGCAGCGACTGCGGCCGTAGAATGCCGACTGTCGCCTGATGGAGGAAGAGTTCATGGCCAGCAAGAACGTGATTGAGATCACCAACGATAATTTTGCGACCGAATTGGCCGGCGGGCAACCGGTGCTGGTGGACTTCTGGGCACCGTGGTGCGGACCGTGCCGCCAACTCGGGCCAACCATCGACAAGTTGGCTGACAAATACGCCGGCCAGGTCAAGGTCGGCAAATGCAACGTCGATGAAAATGGCGACTTGGCCGCCAAGTATGACATCACAACTATCCCGCGCGTGCTCCTGTTCAAAGGCGGCGACCGGCCCACAGCCCAGCTCGTCGGCCTGCAGCCTGAGAGCGAATTTACCAAGGCGCTGGACTCCGCGTTGGCGAGTTGACCTGCTCGTTAAGTTGAATCGCCATTTTGGCCGGACGTGGTCACCACGTCCGGTTAACTTCGTCGTAGCGCTCCGTAAAGTCACGTTTTGACGACGTTTTTGCTGTCCCATTTTGATCCCAAGCCGCGTTTGACAGTGGTGAAATTGCACCAATCTGATACTTTTTACAGTACCGAGACCGCAGAACTTCGAGACCGATCCGCAAATGTCCTCGGGCAGTCCCTACCTGTTGATTCATCGCGATGAAGGCTACGGTGAAGTCTTTCCCATCGTAGCTGCGCAGCGGTATGGCATGGGTCGCGCTCCGACCAACCCCATTGTCATCAAGGATGAACTAGCCAGCCGCGAACATGCCGAGGTGTATTTTTCCGAAGGGCAATGGCACGTTCGTGATCTCGGAAGCCTGAACGGTACACGGCTCAACGGCCAGGTGCTCACGCGCGATACCATCCTTGCACCTCAAGATGAAATTCGCGTTGGCCGAACGCGGCTGCTCTATCTCGAAAAGATGTCCGGCGTGCCGACGGTGCCGCCGACAACCAAAATGCCCGACCAATCGGTGGCGATCCGCAAGCGGCTGGGCGACACTCGCTATCAGCAGCCGATGGATGCGACCGGCCAGACCAGTCACGGTCGAGAGTTTCCCCGCGAACGCATTGAAGCCGACCTGGCACGCCTCTACCAACTCGCCTTGCGCATGGGCGAAGCCGAAACTGTCGAAGCGCTTGCCGAAACCGTGCTGGCGGGTCTATTGGATGCCGTGCCGGCCGATGTCGGTGCCATCCTCACAGTGCGTGAGAACAAGGATCTCGATATTCTCGCATACAAGACCCGCGACCCGAATCAGAAGACATATCACAAGATCTCGCAATACGTCAGTTCCGAAGTGTTGACGAGCAGGCAAGCTATTCTCGCCGAAGATGTGACGACACACGCCAACTTGAGCAAGCGTGACAGCCTGGCCGAATTGAAGGCGACCAGCCTGATCTGCGCTCCGGTGCGGGTGGACGGCCAGGTTTATGGCCTGATTCACATTTATGGTTCAGGCTCGGTGCGGCCGTTGGATGCCGAGGATCTGGAGTTCGTCGTCGCTGCCGCGAACCAATTCGCCGTGGCCATCCAGGCGATTCGCAAACAATCGCGCTTGTCGGCCGAGTTGCTGGCGCTGCGCGATCAGCTCAAAGTGGAAAGTGAACTCGTCGGATCGAGCAAGCCCATCACCGACATCATCACGCAGATTGGCAAAGTTGCGGGAACAACTGCAACTGTGTTGGTCCGCGGCGAAAGCGGCGTCGGCAAGGAATTGGTAGCGCGGGCGATCCATTACAACAGTCCGCGCAAGGAAGGTCCGTTCATCTGCCTCAACTGTGCGGCTCTCACCGAGACGTTGCTGGAAAGCGAGCTGTTCGGCCACGAACGTGGTGCATTTACCGGCGCGACAGAGAAAATGGTCGGCAAATTCGAGGCGGCCGACCACGGGACCATCTTCCTCGACGAAATCGGCGAAATGAACGTCGGCACACAGGCTAAGTTGCTGCGCGTGCTGGAAGGCCATTCGTTCGAGCGTGTCGGCGGCAACACGGCCATCAAAGTGGACGTGCGGGTGGTAGCAGCCACGAATCAGCCCTTGGAACAAGCCGTGCAGGGCGGCAAGTTTCGCAAAGACTTATTCTTCCGCTTGCAGGTCGTCGAGTTTCGCGTGCCATCCTTGCGCGAACGCTTGGACGATGTGCCGATCCTGGCCGAGCATTTCCTGAAGCGCTTCGTCCGCGAGACTGGCCGCAAGATTCGCGGCTTTACACCCGGCGCGTTGAAGAAGATGCAACAGTATCAATGGCCCGGCAACATCCGCGAGTTGAAAAATGTCGTCGAACGAGCCGTGGCGCTCGGTACCGGCCCCACCATCGGCGATGAAGACGTGATCCTCTCATCGCTATCAGTCGGCCTCTCAGGCACTCACGCGCTGACCTACAAGGAAAAAACCATCGAAGACGTCGAACGAGAACATATCAAGTCCACCCTCGCCCACACCGACTGGAACAAAAGCCAGGCCGCCAGCATCCTCGGCATCGAGCGCTCGACGCTGGATCGCAAGATCAAGACGTACGACATCAGCCGCTGAGCCGCTTGCGGCTTAGCGTTCCACCACCATCGCCACTGCATTACCGCCGCCTAGGCAAAGTGACGCCAATCCCCGTTTCACATTGCGGCGTTCCATCGCATAGAGCAGCGTCACCAGCACCCGCGCACCGCTACAGCCAATGGGATGACCTAGCGCTACGGCACCGCCGTTAACGTTGACTTTTTCTGTGGGCAATTTCAACTCATTTGCACATGCCAAACCCTGTGCCGCGAAGGCTTCATTGAGTTCGAAGAGGTCGATGTCGTTGATGGTGAGTTTGGCTTTCTCCAGCACCATGCGCACCGCGGGCACTGGCGCGATGAAGATGTCCTTCGGAGCAACACCGGAAGTTGTGTAAGCAATAATCTTCGCCAGCGGTTTCACGCCGAGTTGTTCGGCCATCTTGCGGCTGGCGACGATCACGCCGGCGGCACCATCGCTGAGTTGCGAGGCGTTGCCGGCGGTCACCGTGCCATCCGGGCGGAACGCGGGGCGCAACTTAGCCAAGCTCTCGGCCGTGGTATCAGGGCGAATGCCTTCGTCTTTGGCGATCGTCTTCGCCTTGGCACCGCTGCCAACGGTGATTGGTAACACCTCGGCCGTAAACGCCCCGGACTCCCACGCGGCGGCGGCTCGTTTGTGGCTTTCCGCGGAAAACCGATCCTGATCGATACGAGTCACGCCGCACTTGGTTGCGATGTGTTCGGCCGCATCACCCATTGGCCAATTTTCGAAGGGACACCACAGGCCATCGCGCACAAGCGCATCAAGCATTTTGCCGTCGCCGTACTTGGTTCCTTTGCGAGAGTCGGTGATGATGTGCGGAGCCCGGCTCATGCTTTCCATACCGCCGGCCACAACTAATTCGGCATCGCCGGCTCGGATCGCCTGAGCGGCGAGCATGACCGCCTTCAAGCCGGATCCGCACACTTTGTTGATGGTGACCGCCGCAATGGTGTCTGGCAAACCCGCGAACAAAGCTGCCTGCCGTGCGGGGTTCTGTCCCACGCCTGCTTGCACCACATGGCCCATGATCACTTCATGCACCTGTCCCGGGTCCACCTTAGCGCGAGCCATCGCTTCCTTCAACACGGGTGCGACAAGTTGTGGCGCGGTCAGCTCGGACAGATCGCCGAGAAACTTGCCAATGGGGCTGCGAACGGCACTCAGGATGACTGCTTCTGACACAACTTGGACTCCGGCAAGGTAAACTCGGTGGCGACTTCTATCATTATCACAACTTGGGCCATCAGGGGCACGCCGGTTTTATGTCCGACCCGATTCTCCGCACGGAAAAGCTGACCAAAGATTATGGCCGCGTCCGGGCGCTCACCGACATGGACCTAACCATCCCGCCCGGCGAAATCTTCGGCCTGCTGGGTCCAAACGGCTCGGGCAAATCCACAGCAATCCGATTGATTCTCGGCTTTCTTCGACCGACGGCGGGCATGGCCAGTGTGCAAAGATTCGATTGTTGGACGCAATCGGTCGAAGTCAAAAAGCGGTTGACGTATCTGCCTGGCGAACTGCGACTGTACGAAAACATGACCGGCCGACAGTTGGTGAGCTTTCTCGCTCGACTTCGCGGCGAGTCAATTGACGGCGACATGGATCGACTGGCGACACGCTTCGACATCGACTTATCCCGGCCGCTGGTACAACTGTCGTCCGGTATGAAACGCAAAGTCGCACTTCTCGCGGTACTGGTGCCACGGATCCCATTCATCATTCTCGATGAACCGACCAACGCTCTCGATCCTTCGATGCGTGAAGAACTGCTGGCGTTACTGCGTGAGGCGAAAAATCGCGGGCAGACCGTCATGTTTTCATCGCATGTGCTGAGCGAAGTCGAATCCGTGTGCGACCGGGTTGGCATCCTGCAACGCGGCCGGCTCGTGCATTTGGAAACCATG
>JANLTA010000908.1:0-3248 GCA_031362705.1 Gemmataceae bacterium
TCGGCTGGATGAGCAAAACGGCGGACTTCGTGGACCTTTGCAAGCGGGCGAGTGAAGGCACCACGAATCGCGTGCGGCTGAAAGAAGAGCAATTCCTGGCAATGCCGGTCGCGCTTCCGCCGTTGGTCTCGGGGCCAGCGTTGTCAATGTCCGCATAGTTGATGGTGATCTTACCGGGCCGCACCCCGGTGTTCAATTCCAGGACCGCCTGAAACGTGACTGGATTCGTCGTGGACTGATAGTGGTAAACCTGATTCCATTCCACGACGAGTTGGTCGTTCTTGGAGTCCGCGTTGGTGTCGCGAAGGACGTAGCGGACTTGCGGCGTGGCAGTGCCATTAATCCAATCGTCCCAAAGGGCGGCTACAACGGGCAACGATAAACCAGTCAGATCGTCATTCTGGTATTCGGAGTTGCCTGCACCGAATGAAATGAGACCATTGGTGCTGGCAAAGACAGACGCCCCACCCGTGTAGGTCGTGCCGTAGAAGTTAAACGTATCGGTGCCCAGGTTCATCACTGCCGAACCATCGTCCTTGTTGGTGAACGTCAAGCCGGTCCAGCTTGCCGATGTGACCGTTTGGTATGGCGTCGTGACAGCGGTGTAGCCAAAGGTGTCCGGGCCGTACACGCCGGCGAGGGGAATCGTGTAATTGATCGTGACCCAGTCGGCAACTTCGTTCGATGTGCCGTTGTTGTTCTGATCAACGAGATTCCCCAACATGTCGGCCACGTTGGCCCCGATCACCATGCTGTATGCACCGGGAGTTGTCTGTGCCGAGAAGGTAATGTCAAATGAAGGACTTTTCCCGCCGGCGATCACTGGAGTAACGCCGGTAATGGTGCCGAGCATGTTAGCAGCGCCGGGACCAGTAAAGCTGACGATGTCCGCTAGCGAAAACGTATTCGAATCCATATCTCGGTCGTAAGTCACGCGCGCGGTGCTTACTGGCGATGCCGTGGAACCGGTGGGTGTGAGAGTGTTCACCCGCGGTGCGGTGACAGTGAAAATGTTGATGTACGTGTCGGCGAATTCGCCGCCGGTGCCATTGTTGTTTTGATCCAACAATTTGTTGGAAGTGTTGCGAATGTCCGGCCCAATAGTCATCGTGTAGGTGCCGATGGCAGCCTGACTGGGGAAGTTGACCTTAAACTGCGTCGCGCTGACGGCCGTGATGCTTGAAGCGTTGATGGTCCCCGCCGGACCTGTGAACGCGACGTCAGCGGTCGTGAAGGTCGCGGGGTCCACCGGCATGTTGAAGTTCAGATCAACTGACGCAACAGCACTTTTTTGGGCGCCGATTGGCGAACCGGCCAATACGCGGAAGCCGGTGGTGGTCTGTCCCGAAATCGTAATGGCAATTCTGGTCACGTTGTTCGTTTCGTTGTTTTCCAGAATGTGGTCCTGCGGATCGGCTTCGACTTCGAGCCAATAGTCGCCATTCGGCACACCGACAATTGAAATCGACTGCCCTTCCAACCCCGAGCTGTAAACATCGTTCCAGCCAACCGAGATACCTTGCTTGGTGGTGCTACAGCTGTAGACACCGTTGGCCGGTGATCCGGGAAGAGATGGGTTGTAATGTGTGATGTCAATTAGGCAGAAGCTGGTCTTGGGGCCGACTGCCACGATGCCGCCGACGCTTTGATCCGTTGGGCGAAGGCGCAGTCGGGCGACTGCGAAATCGTCGAAATGGGTATGGCCATGGGTTTCGTGATACGTAAATGTCCCAGCCACGCGCTGCGTGGTGGTGGCGTCGTCCCAATAGATTTTCTGGTTGACCACGTGGCTATAAGTTCCATTGCCATTGTCGATTTTCTGTGTGGTGCCGTTCAATTCAAACGGACCTTGGCCACCGTTGGCCATGCCCGTGGAGAATCGGATTTCGACGTTGGGTGTGATCGTCCACCCGGAGAGGTTGGCTTGAAGTACCTGAAGGTCGGGCAGGAGTTGGACGGCAGGTGCAATCCGGTCTTCGAGCTTGAGCAGCCGCCAGGGCCGATTGGAATTCTTGTTGATGTTGGTGCGGGCTGAAGTCGGATTGCGACGCAACTGCATGGTTTCACCTGAAAATCAGTTCGGGAGGAACGATGATGGGCAAGAAAGCCATTATCTTCGGAGTTGACCGCGGAGTCAAGCAGTTCGCTTAAATCGGCAGGCCAATTCCCCTTCATCTTGACACGAAATCGACATCGGCTATATCCCCGGCCCTACCG
The DNA here is from genome assembly GCA_031362705.1 of Gemmataceae bacterium. Lineage (GTDB taxonomy): Bacteria > Planctomycetota > Planctomycetia > Gemmatales > Gemmataceae > JAIBBI01. The sequence goes on from JANLTA010000908.1 coordinate 2,218, forward strand.
TGCCAAGCAGGGGTTAACCCATATGCGCATTCAACTAATTATTATCGGATCGATGGGCTTATTGACGGCTCCTTGGTTGTTGGCCCAATCGCCGCCGCCAAACCCAGTGCCGCCACAGTTTCGTGGTATTGCAACCAATCCGCCCTCAGCCTTTCCGCCCATTATCCCATTGAATCCGATTGCCGCGCCGGTGGATACGAAGCCCATGCCAACGCCGGCACCGGCGACACCCGAACCAGCGGCCTCAGCCAAACCTGCGGTCGCTCCAGGCTCAACGACCGCGCCGTGCGTGGTAATCGAAAAACGCGGGCCTGACTCGATCACTATTGGCCAAGCGCTGATCTACGAGATTACTGTTCGCAATGTGGGACAAGTAGCGGTCTACAACGTGCGGGCCGAAGATGAACTGCCCGCAGGGACCAAGTTTGTTTCCAGCGAACCGCCGGCTGAAACGATCAACGATCGCCTCGGTTGGAATCTGGGCAACCTCGACGCGAACACGGACCGCAAGATTCGCGTGGAAGTATTGCCCGGCTCCGACGGCGAGTTCCGCGCCAATGCGATCGTCTCGTTTTGCGCCGTCGCGGCGATGCGGACTCAGATCGTGCGACCGAAATTGACCGTCATACTTAGCGGACCGGACCAAGTGCAGGTTGGGGACGCAATGCCGTTGCAAATCCAGGTGGCGAACCCCGGCACCGGCACCGCCAACAACGTCACGCTGCGCGTAAAACTGCCGGCGGGTTTGTCTCACCCCAGCGGCACTCACATTGAGGGTGACATTGGCACACTCGCGCCTGGCGAATCCAAGAGCATTCCATTGAACGTGACCGGCACGGCGGGCGGCAATCAAGTCGCCGAAGTCGCTGCCACCGGCGATGGCGGGCTGGAAAGCTCATCCAAAACACAAGTCCTCGTCCAACAGCCGATGCTGCGCTTGCGACGCACCGGCCCTGCCAAGGTGATGTATCGCGGCGAGGTCAGCGAAGAATATGAGATTAGCAATCCCGGCAACGCGCCGGCAGCCAACG
>JANLTA010000955.1:0-3099 GCA_031362705.1 Gemmataceae bacterium
CACGCAGTTTCATGTTCGCCATGCAGCCAGACACGCTGCGTTTCTGGACAAGCGGATCATCGAAATACCAGGCGAGATCGAGTCGCTGCGAAAACAATCGTCAACTCAGTCTGGCGATGCCGCGACGAAAACCAACAAACGGATCAGCCAACTTGCGGTCAAACTCAAACGCTATCAGGCGGAACGAATTGAGTTCAGCGCTGAGAATCTTGCGAAAATTTCGCCACGCGATAAGCGCCTTCATGATCGGGCGTTCGTCACCAACTCAGGCGACCCTTCGTACCGCGAACTTACGGAGATTGAGTATCTCGATGGCGACACGAAGCGGAGAGTGAGCGTACCCAAAGGTGATATCCTGCATCAATTTCGCAAGGATGTGAACGACGGCAACTTGCCAACCGTCTCGTGGCTCGTCAGTCCGCAAAAGTTCTCCGATCATCCGTCATCGGCATGGTACGGTGCTTGGTATATCTCCGAGGTCATGGACATCCTGACCCGCAACCCGGACGTTTGGAAGAAGACCATTTTCATCCTGACCTATGACGAGAACGACGGCTATTTCGACCACGTTCCGCCGTTCATGGCGCCCCATCCACGCCGCCCGGATACGGGCTTGGTCAGCAAGGGCATTGATGCAGCGGTCGAATATGTCGAATTGGATCAGGATCGCAAACGCAAGCCAGCCAACCAGGCCCGAGATAACTCAATTGGCCTGGGCTATCGCGTGCCCATGGTTATCGCCTCGCCGTGGAGCCGCGGCGGTTGCGTCTGTTCGCAAGTCTTTGATCACACGTCGGTGTTACGCTTCCTCGAAGAACTATTGACGCACAAGACCGGCAAGAAAATCGAGGAGACCAACATCACGGCCTGGCGACGGGCCGTGTGCGGCGACCTGACATCGGCTTTTCAGTCGGCAAGCAACGATCGGAAAGAACAGTTGCCATTCCTGAAACGCGATGCGGTCATCGCGAACATTCACCAAGCGCAGTACAAGCAACCCCCCGGCGGCTACCATGCGTTGACCAACGACGAAGTAGAACAAATCCGCCGTGACCCAATTGAGTCATCGGTGCTTCCACAACAAGAGCCTGGACTCAAGCGTTCGTGCCCGCTGCCTTACGATCTCGTCGTCAACGGCTCGCTGAACAAAGACCGTGACCGCTTCACGATTCGATTCGAGGCAAAAAAGAGCGTGTTGTTCGAACGGCCGGCCGGGGCACCATTTGCCGTGTACGCAATCACTGCGAAGGGAGGCATGAGGGTACGACATTACGGCGTCAATGCCGGGGAGTTCGTCGAGGATTCTTGGTCACTCAACGATTTTGGGAACGGCCGGTATCATCTGCGCGTTTATGGACCCAACGGTTTCTTCCGTGAGTTCATCGGCAGTGCCGACGCCCCGCCTGTAGACGTGCGATTTGGACCTACCGGACCAAAGACGGTGAAAGACGATATTGATCGCAACGTCGTGATTCAGGCGATCAGTCACGACACGAAACAAGCATTGACAATCGAGGTTCGCGACAACGCTTACAAGAACGCCAACTCGAAACGTCAACTCCAACCGGACAGTCAACAGGCCTTTCGAATCGACACGCGAAAAAGCCATGGCTGGTATGATTTCAGCGTTCGGATTGCCGGCGTGCCACATTTTGAAATGCGCTATGCAGGCCGCATCGAAAACGGCACGTGGAGCTGGAGCGACCCCTTAATGGGTCGGATGCCATAGAAGGGCAACTACTGAATCGCGGCTCGCCGAGCTTCCAGTTCCTGCCACCGCGCGTAATGCTCGGCCACGGTGCGCTCGGCCGCTTCAAGGGCATGGCACGCATCGGCCAGTGCAACATGGCCGGCAGTCGCCGCCTTCTCAACAGCCTCATGGCGCGCCACGACTGTTTCTTCGGCCGCGAGAATCACGGACTCGATCTGGTCCCATTCCTGCTGTTCGCGGAAACTGAGCTTACGCGGCTTCGTGCGTGGAATTGATGGAGTCCTGTGAGCTGCGGCCGGTTTGGCAGCGACTGGCGCGATCGCGCGCTCATACGCCGCCAGCCATTGGCCGACGCTGGCATAAAGTGCCGAACCGCCGCGGCCATCCAGGCCGATCACTTCCGTGCAAAGGCGATCCAGTAAGTCACGATCATGGCTGACCATCACCATCGCACCCGGAAACTCCGTGAGGCTGTCTTCCAGAACTTCCAGCGCCGGAATGTCCAGGTCATTGGTCGGTTCGTCGAGTAGCAGCAAATCCGCCGGCTGCACCATGAGTTGAGCAATGCGTACACGCGCCTGTTCGCCGCCGCTGAGTTCGCCGACCAATGTGTCAAGTTGGTCCGGCTGAAATTGAAACTGCTTGGCCCACGACATGACATGGCGGGGCGTATCGCGAATCATCACCGTATCGCCGACGGGACTTAATGCACGACGTAGCGAAAGAGTAAGGTCCAGGGTCGCACGGCCTTGTTCAAACATCACAGTACGCAAAGTCTCGGCCCTCGTGACTTTGCCGGCATCGGGAGCAAGTTCACCTGCTAACACCCGCAAGACAGTACTCTTGCCGCTGCCATTGGGGCCAAGCAAGCCGAGCTTCGTCCCCGGCGTGAGTGCGACATCAAGTCCAGAGAACAGCATTCGACCGCCGAGCGACTTGCCGATCCCCTCGGCCGTGAGCAACTTGCGTGTCTGGCGGCCTGTAGCGACGAAGTCGATTCCCGCCGATCCGGCCGCGGTGTTACGGTAACTCAACTCAGCGAGTTCCTCACGCCGTCGGCCCGCCGCGTCGATTCGCGCCGCCGACTTGCGCGTCCGCGCCCGAGCTTTGTGAGCCAGCCAATCCGTTTCGCGACGAACTTGGTTAGCGACGGATTCTTGTTGGCGTGCCTGCCCCTCCAAAAAATCTTCGCGCCGCTCGACGAACGTGTCATACGACCCGGGCGCACGAAATGCGCCGCCGGGATAAACGCGGTTGATTTCGATCACTTCGTCGGCCACGGCTCTCAGAAAAGCACGGTCATGCGTGGCCACCAGATAGCCAAACGGTGCGGCTCGCAAAAAACGCTCCAACCCGACGATGCCTGGTAGATCAAGATGATTGGTCGG
>JANLTA010000965.1:0-3099 GCA_031362705.1 Gemmataceae bacterium
TATCGACTGAAGAAGTGGGGGCACGTTCGGCGGACGTGCGTTTGTCATTCGAGCCGGCCGACATTGTCAACGAGGTGATGAGCTTTGGCTCGCCAACACCAATTGAAGTCGTTGTGTCCGGCAACAAGGTGGCGGATAATCGCGCTCATGCGGCCAAGCTGTTTGCGGAGTTGACAAAGATCGATGGCGTGTGCGACTTGCAGTATGTGCAGGCCCTGGATTACCCGACTGTCGAGATCCATGTGGATCGGGAGAAAGCCGCCCAAGCCGGGGTCAACGCCGCTTCGGTAGCGCGGGCAGTTACGCCGTTTACTTCGTCGAGCCGGTTTACGGTGCCCAACTATTGGCGCGACCCGGCGTCCGGCATCGGCTATCAGGTACAAGTGGAAGTGCCGCAAAGTCTGGTTCGTTCGCTGCAGGATTTGGAAAACGTGCCGGTACCGAAGCCCGGCAGCCAAGACCGCGTGTTACTTGGCGATGTCGGCGATGTGCGCGAAGGCACGATGCCGGGCGAGATTCATCGCTACAACACGCGGCGATTGGTCAGCATGACGGCCAACATTCAGGGCACCGATTTGGGTCGCGTCGCACAGCGCATCGACATGGCAGTGCAAGCGGCTGGCACACCACCCGCAGGCGTGCAAGTCGATGTGCGCGGACAGGTCGCCACCATGAAGGAACTCTTTCGCGGGTTGGCCCAGGGACTCGGCATCGCCATCGGCGTGATTCTGCTGATGCTGACGGCTTACTATCAATCGCTGCGACTATCGCTGGCGGCCGTGGCGGCCGTGCCCGCGGTGCTGGCCGGTGTCGCCGCCATGTTGTGGCTCACGTGTACGACGCTGAATCTGCAATCGTTCATGGGATCAATCATGGCCGTTGGCGTGGCAGTGGCCAATGCAATCTTGTTGGTGACCTTTGCCGATCGCGCTCGCCGAGAAGGCCGAACGACAATCGATGCGGCTATCGAAGCAGCGCGTGGGCGCGTGCGACCCATTCTGATGACCAGTGCCGCAATGATCGCCGGCATGACGCCAATGGCCCTTGGCCTCGGCGAAGGCGGCGATCAGACCGCGCCGCTGGGCCGAGCCGTGATTGGCGGGCTGTTGGCGGCGACGGCCACCACGCTGTTAATTTTGCCGGGCGTCTATGTAATGCTCGCCGGCCGGCGGCCGGCCGGCAATATCTCGCTAGATCCGTTTGATGTTGAAAGCCCACTGCACGTTCCGAACGCGGCAACCAGCCCACCGAGGATGACATCATAATGCGCACAATTGGGTTGTTAATGGTGTTGTTGCTGATCGGTTGCAACAAAAACACGCCGCCATCCGCCGCTGTGCCGCCCAAACCCACAGCGATCAGCATTGTCGCTCCGGAACGCGGCGTTATTCGTCGTGTCATCGAACAGCCGGGCGTCATTCAAGCCGACGAAGAAACGCAATTGATGGCAAAACTGCCTGGTTACGTTCAACGGGTGTTCGTGGACATTGGACAACATGTGAGTGGTCCCAAGTTTGATATGTATTCCAAGGAAACCGATGCGGGGCAAGTCCTCGCTATTCTCGCCGTACCGGAGATGGAGCAGGAAGCCAAACAAAAACAGGCGATGATCGTTAAGGCGCTGGCTGAGGTTGATCAAGGTCACAAAGGTGTGATCGCTGCGCAAGCAAACATTGCGACGAAGGAATCGCTGGCGGAAGAAGCGAAAGCATCGCATGCCAAGGCTCAGGCGCAAGTCGATCGCTGGCAATCCGAGGCTGTACGCGTCGCCGAGCTGGTGGCCGCTCGGGTGATGGATGCGCAAACTCGCGATGAGACAATCAATCAGCTCAAGGGGGCAGAGGCCAATCTAGGCGAGGCAAAAGCCAAAGTCATATCCGCCGAAGCAGCGATTCGCAAAGCCAGGGCCGACCACGGTAAGGCCGAAGCCGATGTGAAAGCAATGGAAGCGAGTGTGGAGGTGAGTCGTGCCGACGCTCGCCGCGTGGAAGCGCTGCTCGGATACGCCATGATTCGCGCGCCGTACTCCGGTGTCGTCACCGCTCGCAAAGTCAACACCGGCGATTTTGTCGCCGCCAACGGCGAACGGGCGTGGTTGTTCACCGTCGCACGGATCGACAAAGTGCGCGTCGTGGTGCAAGTGCCGGAAGCCGATGCCGGGCTGATCAAGGAGAAAATGCCTGTGGAGCTGACCATTGCCGCGCTGCGTGGTCCCGCCGTGAATGCCACGATCGCGCGAACCTCATGGTCGCTGCAACCCGGCTCGCGCACACTGCGCACGGAGATCGATCTACTCAATGGCGACGAACGCTTCCGCCCCGGCATGTATGTCACGGCCAAAATCCGCGCCGACTTGCCCGCCGAGTGGACCGTGCCGTTAGCCGCCGTCAAAACGGGAAGCGACCCGCATTGCTTTCTTGTGCAGAACGGTAAAGCCGCGCGAACACCAGTGCAAGTCGGCCGCAGTGATGGTCAACGTGCGGAGTTGTTAAAAATCCGGCGCAGCGACACCGCCGAATGGAGCGACCTCACGAACGCGGATCGTGTCGCGATGCCTGCGACTGGATTGGTTTCAGGGCAGCAACTCGATACCGTCGCGACGGTGGGTCGCCAATCGCCGTGACATCAACAGCTGCGATGAGTCACCATAAAAGGCGGCAGGCAGATCAGTTACGTCGTTGCAATATTTTTCTATTGACTTAACACAATTTGTTGTGTACAATTGTTCCGTATCGGCACGACACGCCGATGCACTGCGATGTTCCCGCCAGACTATGGTACCAGTTTGGCGTGCACATTGATCGCGTGAATGCATGGGCCGATGCGCCGCGCGATAGATTCTGCTTCCGCTCCCTGTTGGGAGGTTAGTGGCGGGTGAAGCGCTTCATCCCTCCCCTGGCCCCTCCCTTCGAGGGAGGGGGAACAGAGTAGATCGGCCTGGAAACGTGTTGAAAGGCGATGCCGCGGGACACAACAGCCCAGCACCGTCGCGTAAACAATCACCCCACCTACCCCCTCGCCATCAGCGACGAGTGAGCCGGGTGAACTTCATTCGGCTCAACAAAGCAAAGCTCCACACGCGCCCACCTCGAGTGTGGT
>JANLTA010000988.1:0-2507 GCA_031362705.1 Gemmataceae bacterium
CAGGACCAGGCGGCGAAACTGATTCACATGTCGGGCACGGATTTCTATTACGCGCCGCAGATCGATCTCGCGCAACGATTAGCCGACTCCGCTCCCGGACCGTCATCGAAGAAGGTCTTCTTTACGAATAGCGGTGCCGAGGCTCTTGAAGCAGCACTGAAACTCTCCCGCTATCACACTGGTCGGACTCGAGTCATCGCCTTCTTTGGTGCTTTCCATGGGCGGACATATGGAGCGATGTCGCTGTCCGGATCCAAGCTGGTGCATCGCCGTGGTTTCTCGCCACTGGTTCCTGATATCCACCATGTCCCGTTTCCAAAGTCGTGTTCGCCGACGTGTCCGCAACCCGCACATGGCACCGCCGTCGGAGGCCGCGCTGGCGTTTGCGAGTTGACGGCTGGCTGTTGCGATGTCGTCAAGAACATTGAAGAAACGTTGTTCAAGCGACTGGCCCCGCCGGATGAAGTCGCGGCCATCTTCATTGAGCCGATTCAAGGCGAAGGCGGCTATCACGTATCACCGCCGGGCTGTTTGCCAGCTCTGCGTGAATTGTGCGACAAGCATGGCATTCTGTTGGTATTGGACGAAGTGCAATGCGGCATGGGCCGCACGGGTAAACTCTACGCCCACGAACATTGGGGCATTGAACCGGACATCACCTGTCTCGCGAAAGGCATCGCCAGCGGCATGCCGCTGGGAGCGATCATAGCCAAAAGCTCGGTGATGGATTGGCCCTCGGGCAGTCACGCCAGCACTTTTGGCGGCAACCCGCTGAGTTGCCGGGCCGGCATTGAAACCCTGAAGTTGCTCGAACGCGAGTACATCGCCAATGCGCGGGAACGCGGGGACCAAGTTCATGCCTGCCTGGTGGAGTTGCAAAAGCGTCACGAATATCTCGCCAGCCCACGCGGCCTGGGCCTGATGCGTGCCATCGACGTGCTCAATCCGAAAACGCGCCGGCCCGACGGCAAGCTACGCGACGACGTGGTAGATGCCGCGTTTTACCACGGTCTATTGTTGCTACCGTGCGGCGAAGCGGCCGTGCGCTTCTGCCCCGCCCTCAGCGTCAGCGCCGACCAAATCGACACCGCAATTGCCATCTTTGACGAGGTACTCACGGAGTGCGTGGCGGAGAAGGTGGCGGTATGATGGAGAAAGTGAGCGACGACATGAACACAGTTAAATACGTCTGTTGGCAAGAGGACGGAGGTTGGATTGGTTACCTACAGGATTACCCGGACTATTGGACCCAAGGCGACGACATTAATGATCTGAAGGAGCATCTTCGCAGCCTTTATGAAGATGTGACAAGTGGCACGATTCCCGGTATCCGCAAAGTTGAAGAACTGGTGATTTCGTGAAGCGGGTCGATTTGATCAGAAAGATCGAAGGTTTTGGTTGCAATTTCGTTCGCCACGGAGGTCGACACGACTGGTACGTCAATCCGATTACAGGCATGGCTCAGCCAGTGCCGCGACATTGGGAAGTGAAAGAGAATGTGGCCAGGCGCATCATCAAACACCTGAGCAATCCCGAGCCTGAGGAATCAGATGGAGCAAATGAGGAATGAGCAAAATCACTGGCGATTCGCGCTCGCTAAGCTGTTAAGCCTTGACGCCTTTGCCCACAGCCCCTAACTTTTCGACTAGTCCACGGAAGGGATCACTATGGGCGCATTGCTCGTTACTGGCGGTTGCGGGTTTATCGGCAGCAACTTCATTCGCAACCTTTTGGCCACGGACTCGGCAGTCCGCGTCATCAACTTTGATGCACTCACGTATGCCGGGAATCTGCAGAATCTCGCAGGATTTGATAAGAATCCGCGTTACAGCTTTGTCCGCGGCGACGTTGCTGACCGGGATGCCGTCCGCTCTGTTATGCAACGCGGCGTGACCGATGTCATTCACTTCGCGGCTGAGAGCCACGTGGATCGTAGCATTCAGGACTCTGGCCCGTTTGTACGCACCAATATCATCGGCACGCAAATTCTGCTGGATGCGGCCCGCGAGTTCAAAGTTGCAAAGTACGTGCAGGTTTCTACCGACGAGGTGTACGGCTCGCTCGGCGCGACCGGATTGTTCACCGAAGATACGCCAATCACTCCCAACAGCCCCTACTCGGCCAGCAAAGCCGCGGCTGACTTGCTAGTTCGAAGTTACGTTCACACCTTCAACATGCCAGCGGTCATCACTCGCTGCTCAAACAACTACGGCGCGTTCCAGTTTCCTGAGAAGCTGATACCACTGTTCATTGCTAACTTGCTCGCGGATCAGCAAGTTCCCGTGTACGGCGATGGTATGCAGATACGTGATTGGATTCATGTGCTGGACCATTGCCGTGGCGTCGAAGCGGCCTGGCGCAAGGGCAAGCCCGGTGAGGTTTATAACTTCGGCGGCAAGTGCGAGAAGCCGAATCTTTAACTGACACACACCCTGATCGAACTACTGGGCAAGCCAAAGTCGCTGATCAAATACGTGGCGGATCGGCCCGGGCATGATCGACGATAT
>JANLTA010001009.1:0-2544 GCA_031362705.1 Gemmataceae bacterium
GGAACTGGGCGTGCCATCGGTATCAAACACCTGGCCCGCTTTAATGGCGACGGTGTAGAAGCCAACGTCCGCGACATCCCATGTTCCGCCGCTGCAGGCAACATCGGAACGTTCAAGGTCACGATTCCGCAAACGTTTACAGTGGATATCACCACCGATGAAGACGATGGCAACACCACCAAAGGCGACATCAGCCTGCGTGAAGCCTTGAAGATGGCCAATGCGGTACCCGGTTCGGCTGACAGTATAACTTTTGATTCCACGGTCTTCGCGACCCAGAAAACCATCACCCTGACCCTCGGTGAGTTATCGGTCACCGACCGCGTGACGCTCACCGGTCCGGCGGCGAAAGTCGTCGTCGATGCCAACAAGCTGAGCCGGGTGATGAATGTCACCATCGCCGGGATTGGCAACATCGTCAATCTGTCGAACTTGATCGTCACCAACGGTTTGCTGGCGGGCACCGGTGCCGACAAGCGTGGCGGCGGCATCTTCGTCGAAGATGAACACGTCACGTTGACCAACTGTACGCTGAGCAAAAATTCCGCCGAAGCGACCGGCGGCGGCATCTATTTGCGTGGCAACACGTTCCCCACCGAGCCTGGCTCCATCACGTTGATCGATTCGACCGTGTCGCAAAACGCCTCGACGGGGTCCGGCGGCTTCCGCATCGGTGCGGGCGGCGGCATATCCATCGACTTGGCCGGCAAGTTAGTCATGAGCCGGTCCACCGTCTCGGGCAACAGCGCCAATACCCAGGGCGGCGGTATCTACTTTGTCGTCAGCGGTTCGACTGACATTTCGAACTCCGCGATCACGGGCAACACCGCCGCAGGTGGGACCGGCGGCGGCGGCTTCTACTTCTACGGGACCGTCATTAGTGGCTTGAAGATCACTAACTCGACGATCTCCGGCAACTCAGCCACAGCCGGCCCAGGCGGCGGCATCGCGCTGAATACTTTCAACGGCACCAGCAAGCTCCAGATTTTTAACAGCACGATTACGGCCAATGAAGCCAATTCGGGCGCGGGAATCTCCCTCACGTCAATTGCGTCCCCGGATCCGCTATCCTTGTCCAGCACCATCGTGGCGGGGAACAATGCCCTCACCGCCATCGGGATGGACATTGGTATTGAGGTGGCCACCAATGTGTCGGGCGATAACAACCTGATCGGCATCGCCGACGACGGCAATGCGACATTTACCGGCACCGGAAATGTCAACGGCACGCAGGCGACACCACAGGATGCCAAGCTTGGAGCATTATCGAGTTTGAATGGCGGACCGACGGCCACCCATGCCTTGCTGACGGGCAGTGCGGCGATTAACGCCGGCAATAACTTGTTGGCACTGGCCACCGACCAACGCGGCCCGGGCTTCGTTCGCGTCGGCGGTGTCTCCGCGGACATCGGTGCATTTGAGGTTCAACCGGCGGCGACCGCTGCCAAGGTCACGGGTGTGGCCATTAATTCGAAGTTGCTGACGCCGGCCGATAAGGCGCAGCGATCGCGGGTCACCGATGTGGCCATCACGTTCGACTCGAAAGTGTCGTTTGTGGGCGGCGACGTCAACGCGGCGGCGGCCTTCTCGCTTAACCGTGTCAGCCCCACGCTCGGAGCGGTCACTTTGGCCGCCTCAGTGAATAACACCGGACCTGGCACGGTCGTCACGCTGACCTTCACCGGTGGTGCCGTCGACAACGTCTCACTGGCAGATGGCCGGTATGCCTTCCATGCCTTGGCCGCGCAGTTCGCTTCCGGACTTGATGGCGATGGCAACGGGACGGGCGGCGACGACTTCCTGTTTGATGAGCCACCCGCGCCGGCCCCGCTGGTTATGTCAAGACTTTTCCGAATCTTCGGTGACTACAACGGTGATGGCAACGTGGCTACCAACGACTTCATCGAATTCCGCCTGGCTTTGGGTGGTTCCAGCTTCCCGTTTGACTTCGACAACGATGGCACGGTCGCCACCAGCGACTTCATCCAGTTCCGTCTGCGTTTCGGCGGCTCGATTTAGTCGAGTTGAGTAACTGAATGGCAACGGCGTGATTCTTTCGACCAGTCGAGGGAGTCACGCCGTTTTTTTGTCGCCTAAGATGCGTTCAGTCAGAATTGCATCGAATCATTGGTCAACAAATAGCCCGATAGCCGATAACTCAGATGTGCCGCGCTATCTCATGGATCGAGTTGCGCTATGCGGGGTCGGTTGACATTATTGGGGTTGGTGTTGGCGGGTGTGGCGATGGGCCAGTCGCCGGCGGCGATGTCGCTGGATGATTTGGTCGGTCTCAGTTTGCGGAACCATCCGAAGTTGCAACAGGCGGAATTCGCAGTCGAGGCGGCACGGGGCAAGGCTGCACAGGCACGGCTGTATCCAAATCCAATACTGACAATCACCGGCGACGAACTCACGGATCGAACCGGACCGTCCGGCCTTTGGACGCCGATGGTCACGCAGGAAATCGTCGTCGCCAAAAAACGTGCCCTCGACATTGCGGCGGCGTGCCGAGACATCGATCGCGCGACGTGGTTGGTGGCGGCC
>JANLTA010001013.1:0-7576 GCA_031362705.1 Gemmataceae bacterium
GACTCGCATACCGAATCATTCGGTTTGTATATAAGCATCGCCCGAGCCAATCGCGTGCAAGAATTACAAAATAGTCGTTGACAGAGCCGCAACGTTAATAATTACAACGAGTTAGCGACAGCTGATGCCGCGACATTGAACAGTTCTCCGAATGCCCTCACCTACCCAGATGGCAGTCTGATCGATTTCGCTACACGGGGTGTAGTATTCTGCCCTGATTTCGACTTCTCTGTGTTTCCTCTGTGCGTTGGTGTCTCTGTGGTTGGTTTTCGAATTGAAGCAACAAAACGGGATCGAAACTGATTCGGGCGCGGTGCGCCATTGTCGGTGGAATGGTCGCTGACCACAACAGGTACAGTCGGAATCAACTAGTTCAAACTGAAAGGCATCGGCCATGCCCCGGCGGCCACCCTTCGCGCGCGAACATGCGTGGTGGTCGTGGCATCATCCGCGCATTGTCCGCGCCGTGGCCGGGGCGGCCCACGAACACTGGCTGGCTACGGTGAATCGAGTGCTGAGCTCCAATCGCGTCGCGGGAAGTGGGCCGAAGACGTTCGATGATTTGAGTCAACAGGTGCTGATTCGCCGCAACGCCCGGAATGTGGATCGCCTGCTCAGCGGACAGTATGCCGCATCGGACGGGTTCCGGTTGTCCCTTGCCACGGCACTGAGGATTCCCGTCGGCGACTTGCTGCCCGACAACCGCACGTGGATCGCCCGAACGACGTGGCGGTTGTGCGAAGGGGTGGTGGGTGACGAGGACTGCCGAGCCTACGCCGTGTTCCGCGAGTTCGCACGCGATGTCGAACCGTGGGAACGAGTCGCTGAAGAGTTGAAGACCACGCCGGATGATGCCCGCATCGCCGTGGAAAAGGTGATTGCCGCGCTCGACGCGATCCTTATCGCCATCGACGGGGAATTGACCGCAGGAGATGGTTAGCGTGTCCGAGTTCAGCGACGAAGATGTGATCCGCTATGTGCTGGGCGAAGCAACGCCGGAAGCTGCGGCCGCATTGCGCACCCGTGCCGCTAATGACAAAGAATTGGCCGCGACGTTGGAACTTCTCAGTTCTTGTGGTCCAACTTCATTTGCCACGGTGTCACGACCTCCGCGTCGCCGCCGGTATTCGCCCACCGGCGCGCGGCGAATTGCATTAGCGTTGATCGCCGCCTTCGCCGCTAGCGGCTTAGCGTGGGCCGGCTGGGTCGCGTTGATGCCCAAGCCGCTGTTGGAAGACAACTTCAATTCGGGTTGGGGCGACATCAGCAAGTGGAAAACGCCGCGGCGAAGCGTCAAAGTCGAAGGCGGCCATGTGCGTTTGTTCGACCGAGGGTACTTGGTCACGCTAAAAGAGTATTCAGAGCCAATAGATTTGAGATTTCGTTGGCGCTGGACCGATCTGGCCGGCGATTTTCATTACCGTGACGAACTGACAGTGGCATTGCGCACCAGTGGTAATCCAAAACCAGTTTACTATTTCGAGGCCACGGATGGCGTAACGGTAAAGCTCAATGCATACTGCGGAACCGTCACGATCTCGTCTAGTGGTGACGAACATATTCCATTCGCGCACACGGAGCACGGCGCAATAGCATTGCCGGCGGAACAATGGCACGACGTTCGGATCACCGACGATGGCGAGACCATCGCAGTCTATGTATCCGGCGGCAACTTTGGAGCGGAAGCCGCACGCAAGCCGATAATTTCCGCCAAAGTCCCTAGCACTCAAATGAAACGTCACATCGCCTTTTACAACCGCGAACGGCTGGCGTCGGCAAGCCACGAAAGCTGGCTTGATGACATTGTCATACGTCGATTGGCCGACTCCCCTAATCAGAAATAACCCACACACCGGAGCAAACTTGCCATGATCTCACGCACTCACTCAGGACGAACAAATGTCGGAACACCTGCAACGCGACGCCGTCGGCTTTCGCTTGTGTCACTAGAGTCACGCATAGCGCCGGCGTTTGGACCGATTGGCCCGGAGTTTCGCATCAATTCGTTTACAACGGGCGAACAGCGCGAAATCAACATGGCCGCCGATGCTGTTGGAAACTTCGTGGCAGTGTGGGTATCATCGGGACAAGACGGATCGGGAACTGCAATCATTGGGAAGCGCTTTTCCGCCGGTGGCGCGGCGCTTACTGGTGAATTCGTCGTCAATAATCTCGTTACCAGTGGCGATCAGGTCGGACCAAGTGTCGCAGTCGATCCCGACGGCGACTTTGTCGTCACTTGGACCAGTTCGATACTACTGCCAAATGGAACGGGATCAATCAATGCTCGACGGTACAATACAGCCGGTGTCGCACAGGGCGATGAGTTCATCGTCTACGGTGATTCGTCGAGCGGCTCCGAGGTCGCTATGCGATCGGACGCGACTGGCGGGTTTATCATCACGTGGACACAGGAAATCAACGGGTCGGATTGGGATATCTATCAACGCCGCTATGACGCTACTGGCAACCCGTTAGCAGGGCCAGAAGAGGTCAACAACCCGCTTGGATTTCGAAAAGCGCAACAACCAGTGGCCTACGACGCCAACGGCGACTACGCAATTGCATGGACTACAACCGAATTTGGATTCTACTACGGAATCTACGCCAAACGATACTTCGCCAATGGCACTCCCAAACCGCAGGGGCAGATTCGCGTCGATCAGAACCCAGGAACCAGAGATGGTGTAGGCTCGCTTGGTATGGCTCCCGATGGCAGCTTTATCTGCGTTTGGACCAGTTATTTGAATCCGATTCCGGGTGGTGCCAACAACGATACCGATGTCGTAGCGAGAAGGTTCACGAATAACGGCATAGGATTCAATGAGTTCCGTGTAAATACTTTTACTACGGGAAAGCAAGAGTCCCCTCGCGTTCAAGTGTCGGCCAGTGGCGATTTTGTGATTACATGGGAGAGCGAAAATCAAGATGGCGATGGGCTTGGCATCTACGGGCAAAGGTACGGCTCTACAGGCCTAAAAGTCGGTCCAGAATTTCGGGTAAGCACCTATACTCTCGGTGACCAAGGTGGCCGTGGAAACAATACGGCGTTGGCCATGGATTCAACAGGTAACTTCGTGGCTGGGTGGACCAGTTACAGGGACCAAGATTGCAGCGGTGCCGGCATCTACGCCCAACGCTTCAAAGAACAAGGCACGCCCACTATGCCGGCCCATGTGCTTTCGGTACAAATCAACAACGACTGCCAGCAGCGTTCAATGGTGACAAGGCTCGTCGTCACTTTCGATCAACTGATCACACTTGGCGTCACACCGACGGCCGCATTCGAACTGAAACGCCAATCAGACAACGCCATCGTCGCATTAGATGCCGATGTGCTTGGCAACGCCGTTGTGTTTACGATTACTGGTGGCACAAGCGATGGAATATCGCTCGCAGATGGCCGTTACATACTCACAGTGTTCGCTTCCCAAGTCAACGCGGGTGCCTTCGATGGCAACGGCGACGGCACGCCAGGCGACAACTACACGCTCGTCGGCACGCCCGCCAATGGCCTCTTCCGCCTCCTTGGCGACGCCAATGGCGACGGCACCGTCGCCGCCAACGACTTCATCCAATTCCGCCTCGCCTTCGGCGGCAGCAACAGCATCTTCGACTTTGACAACGATGGCTCCGTCAGCGCCAGCGACTTCATCCAGTTCCGGCTGCGGTTTGGCGGGTCAATATAGGCGAGCGTCGGTGCGTAAGCCCGACGTGGTTTCGGCGTTGGAACGTGATCCCAAACCACGTCGAGCTGACGCTTCGACGCTCGCCCAAGAGGCCGATTCCAAATCGCGGATATTATTCACAACCTCCGGCCGGCCCGGCGTGTTGCGCAAAGCCCTCACACACCCTACGGACTTTTCCGCCTGGCCTTTGGCGGTGGTCCTCCCACACCTTTCGACTTCGACAACGATGGCTCCGTCAGCGCCGGCGACTTCATCCAATTCCGGCTGCGGTTTGGCGGGTCGATATGAGGAGTACACCATTGGTCGACAAAGGAAAAGAAGCCGTAGCATGCCGCGGCGGCTGTGGTACAATACTAAGGAATGAGAGATTCATGTCCGCCGCGTTCAGGGACATTCTCGTCACTGTTTTAAGGTGTTGCCGTGAGTAGAACTGTTCACGAGATTCTCGAACGAATTCAACACTTGCCGACGGCCGAACGGCTGGAACTGGAAGACGAACTGGCCCAGCAAGCGGAAGCCAAATGGCAAAGTGACGCGGCGGAAGTCCGGCGATTGGCGCGCCAAAACGGCGTGGATCAGGCGGCAATCGACCGCGCCGTCGAACAGGTTCGTTATGGTCCATGAAAATCTTCTTCGACACCAACGTCTACGTTGCCGAGGCCCTTCTGGGTGAAACTGCCGAGGAGATGGTCGCCGCCACAGCACAAGCATCCTGGCGAATCTACGTCAGCATCTACGTGTTGGATGAATTCGAGCGCGTGATCACCGAACAGTTGGGCAGTTCGGCACGCTTCGCTTCATCGTCACGTCGGAGAATCCTTCGTCGGGCCGGCTTGGTGGAGCCAGGAGCGTCGCGGCATGATGTGCCGGCGGACATGAAGGATACCCCCATTTTGCGTGCAGCCATTGAGGCAGGCGTCGATTATTTGGTGACCAATGACCGACATTTACTCGATCTGAATCCCTACGAAGGCTTGCGAATTGTCGCGATGACCGAATACTATGGTATTCTTGTGACCGAAGGACTGATTCACCGCGACACATAAGGTATTCGGATGGTCGCCGCCAACGACTTCATCCAATTCCACCTCGCCTTCGGCGGCACCGATCCCATCTTCGACTTCGACAACGATGGCTCCGTCAGCGCCAGCGACTTTATCCAATTCCGGCTGCGGTTTGGCGGGTCGATATGAGGAGTGGTCAGTGGTTAGTAGTCAGTGGGCAGCGCGTGATCGGCGGTCATCCCAATTGCGTGTATCATGGTAGTGTTCGATGAACGCCACGCTTTCATATTGCCGCGGGGTAATAGCCATGATGACCGTTGAAAAGGAAAACCGCAAACGGGCTACCCTACGGCGAATGCTCGAACCGATCCGCGACATTTTGACACCGGATGTCGCGCGGGCAATGGCCGACTTGCGCGCTGACTCCGAAACCCAAGCCCGCATTGAAGAGTTGGCCGAACGGCACCATGAGAGTCAACTCTCGGGCGAAGAATTGGCCGAATATCAGGACCTGGTCAACGCGGCCGACGTCATCGCCGTCTTGCAAGCCAACGCCCGCTCCGTGGTAGCGCGCCAGGCGTCATGATTTCTTCGATCACAAGGCGGCTGGTTCGCGATCGCGCAGGCAACCGTTGCGAATACTGCCACACTCGGCAGGAGCATGAGCCGTTTGTCAGCTATCAAATCGAACATGTCGTGCCTAAACAACACGGTGGAGCGGACGACGAGGACAACCTGGCCCTGGCATGTTCGCACTGCAATTTGCACAAAGGCCCGAATCTCACTGGAATTGATCCGTTGTCCGGAGCGGTCGCGATCCTGTTTGACCCGCGCCGTCAATCTTGGGATGACCACTTCGAGAATGTTGCTTCCTCCTTGCTGGAAAAACGCCTACCGGCCGGGCCACCGTTCGCGTCCTCGACATGAACGACAACAACCGTGTTGACCTGCGTGCGTTGGCCGCCGATCAATAGGGCGGAGCGCATGAAAGACTCAGCAATTGTGACACGTGCGTGAGTCGATATGACGTTCATGATTGAGCCCGCAGCGCCAGCAAGGCGAACAATCCGCCTTGCTGGCGCTGCGGGCTTAGCGTGTTCACCCGACAATTTGCTTCATCTCAGCCATCACGCCAAAATACTCATCAAACGCCAGCCCATCCACGGATAGCGTTCGTTGACCCGTGACGCCATCGATCAACGGGCCGGCGTCGATCATGACTTGCAGCAATCGGTGTTCTTCGGTTGCATCGAATAACGATGCATCGAATGGAACGCCTCGTAGCAGTCGCACGCCAGTCGCCAACGCATACGCGCCCCAGTTGCTGATACCGGCGACGATGAGTTCATCGGTGCGGGTGCGGCAGGCGACCTTGTCGCCGTTGGCGATGTTGCGGGCGATGGTATTGCGCGGAATCTTGCCCATGCCGATTTCGTTGCCTCCGTCGCCAATGCCGATGGTGATGGCATCGCCCGGCGACTCGAACAAGAAATGGGCTGGCCGCGTCAGGTGCGTCATGTCGTGGCCACGCATTGAGTAACACCGGCCATCGCTGTGGCTGGGGCCGACACGTTCCAGCGCGATCAAGATGTTCACGGCGCCGGCACGGCGATAAAACTCTCGGCGAAATGTGTCGGGGTCAACTTCCTCGGGCAACTCGATCACGGGCACCGGTTCGACGTTTTCGTAGCGGAAGTCGCCAGACTTCCGCTCTTGTCTCTCAGCGGAACTCTGGCGAGTTCCGCTACGATGATCCAGTCCCGCTGCCGCCACACCGGCTCGCAATGCTGCCAGCGTGGTGCCGTCGCTGGCCAGCGCGACCGGCATTCCCAGAGGTGCAAGTGCCCGCGCGATAAACAATGCTCCTAACGGACCATCAGTTTCGCCACACGGCGGGTCCGCGGTTGGGATGGTGAATCCTGTGATGATGGCGATGCGCGGCGATGGATGTGTTGCGATGTTGCGGCAAGCGCGCACGAAATCGCCGGCGGTTGATGTAACGAGGTTATCGTGCGGGTCGGCTGCCAGGCCGCGTTTGCCGGGATCGCGCTGCACGATTTCTAGAATCTGATCTAGTTGCTGTTCCATCATGGCGGGCAGTTGCGGAAGAGTTCGGGAAATCGGCCACGCCAGCGGGGCGGCAACGCGGCTGTCAGCGTGATCGGTGCCTTTTGTACCGGGTGGAGGAACGTCAGCCAGCGTGCGTGCAATGCGATGCCGCCGGGGAACGTGATCTCCGATCCATACTGATAGTCGCCGGCGATTGCGTGACGGCGTGATGACAACTGCACGCGCAACTGGTGTTTTCGTCCGGTTTGCGGTCGCAGTTCGAGCCACGTCATGCCGTTGGCTATACCGCGAACTTCATAGTGAGTTTGTGCGGCTTTCGCATCTTCGACATCAGCGGCGACGACGTGCATCAGTTTCGTGCCTTCGTCCTTCAGCATGTAATCTTCGAAGGTGCCAGCCGGCGGATTGATGCTGCCTTCGGCGACGGCCCAATACACTTTGTCGATGGCGTGGTCGCGGAATTGTTCGCTGAGCCTTGCGGCCGACTTGCTGGTACGGGCGAACAGCATCACGCCGGATGTGGGCTTGTCGAGCCTGTGTACGATGCCGAGGAACACCTGACCGGGTTTGGCAAACTTCGTCTTCAAATACGCCTTTACAGCACGGTCCAGCGTTTCATTAGTGCCGTCGAAATGGGTACACGGCACGCCGGCCGGCTTGGCCACGGCGATGCAATGATTGTCCTCGAACAGCACGTCGAGGTCCGGCGGCACTTGAAGGTTCACGGGTCGTCATTATACCAGCCCCGCCCGCAACATCGCGTCGAGTGTGCTTGATGGACGATTTCACCACGGGAGCGGCAGTCCGCGCCGC